>PXEK01000279.1 GCA_003564735.1 Cryomorphaceae bacterium | reverse complement strand
CCTTTTTTGTTGAGGTGATAATCGTGCACAAAACCCTGCATGAACATGGTTTCGGGAATTTTTTCCCAGCCTCCGTAATGTTTTCTGATGCGTTCGAGCAACCCTATGGTTTTGTCGTAATTATTGATGGAAATGTGCACGTTAGCCGCCTTAAACAACATTTCGGGAGCCTTTTCATCTTTGGGGAACTTATCGGCATAAGAGGTAAGTACGTTGGCCAAGCGATGGCTGTGGGTAATAATAGCATCACCGCGCGCTATTTCTATGGCGTCTTCAATATCGGCAACCCTTTGTAAAACCTCTTCGGGAGTGGCATTAGGGTCATTTTCAGCCTTCTTTTTTTGGTCAGAACCGCCCTCACCGCAAGCCGTGAGCAATAAAGTAAATCCGAAAAAAATCACAAACAGTTTATTCATAGTATCACATTTTTGAGTTAAAAATCAACGTTTTTTGACCGGAAAGCGCATACGGTAATCCACTTGCACCTTTCCTTTAGATATATTGGTAAGCTTTTTTTGAAGTAAACGACGTTTTAGCGGATTGAGTTTATCGGTAAACAAAATTCCTTCAATATGGTCGTATTCGTGTTGAATGACCCTTGCCGCCAGTCCGTTATAACGCTCTTCAACCAACTCTAAATCCTCGTTGTAGTACTCGATTACAATTTCTTCTTGTCGGTACACATCCTCTCGTATACCCGGAATACTTAGGCATCCCTCGGTAAATCCCCACTCTTCACCGTGTTCCTCTACAATGATAGGGTTGATGAAGGCTTTGCGCAGGTTTTTTAGTTCTTCGCGTTCCTCATCGTCGAGTTCTTCATCCTCGGCAAAAGGCGAGGTATCCACTACAAAAACTCGAACAGATTCTCCCACTTGAGGAGCCGCTAAGCCCACACCCGCGGCATTTTCCATAGTTTCGAATAAATCGGATATAAAGGATTTGAGCTTTTCTTTTTTTTCTAAATCAAAATCTTCAGCTTCTTGTTTTAGCACGCGATCGCCGTATGCAACAATGGGTAATATCATAAGTCGTCTCCTAAATAAGATTGCAAAATTAAGGTTGCACTAACTTGATCAACAAGTGATTTGTTTCTTCTTTTCATTTTTTTTACGCCCCCCGCAATCATGGTGTTCATTGCCATTTTTGAGGTAAAGCGTTCATCTTCTCTCTCTACGTGAATAGTGGGAAACCGTTTTTTAAATTGCGCAATAAAACGCCGTATATCTTTTTCAATTGCCGAGGGTTCACCACTCATGCGTTGCGGTGCGCCTACAACCAGCGTATCGACAGACTCTTTTCTGATATACTCGGTTAAATAGGTCAATAGGTTAGGCGTTTCCACGGTACACAAACCGTTGGCCGTTATGTGAAGGGTATCGGTTACCGCGATACCCGTTCGTTTTTTACCGTAATCAATGGCCATTATTCGTCCCACAAGGCAAATGTACTATGGTTTTAGGGGAAGTGATATGTTTATTTGTATTATTCCGGCTGTTATTGAAAGTAAATCGATTCATTTAAGTTGCTTATCAACCAAAACTTCAGCCTATACTAAAAAGTGAAATTCGTTACTCCTCAACCCTGTATTCAGTGATAAACCTGCCTTTAGCTCTGTAGTCTTTATCCAATAAAAACAGGTCTAGGGTGTACACTCCGGTATCAAATTGGGGGTTTGTGATTTCAGGGTTTGAGTTGTACTCAAAATCAGCAGCAGAAAACAGAATAAAGCGGCGTTGCAGGGTGAGCATACTCAAAAGGTGATTTCTGCCGTGCATTACGGAGAGTACAGCACGCTCATGATTGTAATTACTTGCGTCTAAAACGGTACGTTCTGAAATATCGACTTCTCGCGTAATGTCTTCCTCGATTAAAAAATCGGTTTGTTTGCGTGAGAGGTTGAGACGTGCCGCATTGGAAATGTGCAGGGAGTCGCCCGTGTTGATTACCGCCTTAACCCAATAATCGCCGCGATCAAAGTCGGGGGACAAACTAAATATCCCGTTTTTCATTTCTGCCGACCCATAAAAACGAAAGGTTTTGTCGCTTACCGTATCGGGAAAGGTTTGGTAGGGCGCCGTAAAAAGTACACATGTAGTGTTTGAGGGGATTTGATATTGCGGTAAAAAACCTTGAATGCGGTGTGGCGAGCGGTCTTTTCGCAATGAAGCACTGTCACTTGCGGTAAAAAGTAAAACCGTTTGTCCGGTATCGTTTACTTCCGTTTCGGCAATAAAATCGGGAAGTGAGGTAAAGTGTTCGTCTCCTTGGGGCTCGACGTCTTTTTCACACCCCCATGCGATTAGAAAGACGCATGCGCCAATTAAAATAGAGCTGAATTTTGGGGTGGAGGGGTTCTTTTTCATTGTCGCACCTGAATTGTACCCCGCGAAAATACTAAACCTATTTGAAAACGGCTATCACTCGTGAAAATTTAACCCGCTGCGCAGGTTTTTATAATGGATGCTCCGGACTTATTGGTCACTGATAAATGAAAGCCTAAAAAATTTTCAATATTTATTTCTGAAATTACCATCTGTAAATCAGTAAGTTTTGTATTCGGTGCTAAAAAAACACCCCTTTACTTCACCACCGTAAAAAGATTACGGTGGCGGCCGGTATGTTTGCCTCATCAAATTAAAAACAAGAATTATGAGGTTTATAATGGAACAGTTAGAGAAGATGAAAAACCCGGTTCAATCCGATGAAACGGTTTTTTACGCGGGAGAGGTTAGCGGCATTTCACAATACGATCTCAAATATGTGTATCACCACTTACAGCCGGGGACTCCCGTACGGATGCATCCGGGAAATAACGGCGGCATCGAGGTGAGGTATCGAGGTTTAAAGTTGGGTTACGTCCCCGGGATGCCCGCACATAACTTGAAAAAGGTCATAAAACGAGGGTTTGAACTCAAATGTAGAGTGACCCGAGTGCAAAAGAAGAAGTTTTTACCTATTGAAATATTAACCATTAAAATTACAGACTAATGAAAGCAAGAGATATAAAAAAGTACTTAAACACGTTTACTCGTCCGTCAAATGTAACTCCCGGCCAATGGTCTAAAATCAAATCATGGGCTTATGCCGCTCACGCGGGCGCCGTAAAGGGCTTGCATTGGAATTACGATATAGAGGTGATTTGCCCCGAACAACTCGAAATGCTGAAGGACAAAGAGGGCAGGTTTATCATTCCTGTTCGCAATTTGAGGGTAGTGGCCAACAAGGAGATGGAGGGTTACTTCAAAACGTTACTCAATCAGTCTGTCACGCTAATTGAAAACGGAATGTACGACGAGGCCGACGCGTATTTGAGCGAATGTGAATTGTTTGTTGATTTTGCTAAGCCCGTAAGTGAAAAAAGAAGTATGATGTTTCGCCTCGCTGCCGCCGAAAAACGAAGTGAAAATTCAGGAGACTCCAATGTAAGGGAGTTGCGCACCCATCGACCTAAATTATATGAGTTGCGCAGTCATGCTCGCGCGGTGTGATTTGGTAAAGAGCGGGTGGATGGATTCGGAGGCAAGATTTCTTTTAGTGTCGGTAAAGTGTGCCTTGAGCGTAGCGATTAATTGGTGACCAGCGTCCCTAAGTTTTCGCCTTTTACTACCTTGAGCAGGTTATTTCCGCTGTCCATATCAAAAACGATAATCGGGAGGTTGTTTTCTTTACAAAGCGTAAAGGCCGTCATGTCCATTACATTGATGTCTTGCTCAATGCACTGCTTGTACGTGATTTTTTCGTAGCGTTTGGCTTCCGGATTTTTTTCGGGGTCTTCGGTATAAATACCGTCCACACGAGTTCCTTTTAAAATCACATCGGCATTGATTTCAATGGCGCGCAATGAGGCGGCCGTGTCGGTGGTGAAATACGGGTTGCCCGTACCCGCGCCAAAAATAACCACACGGCCTTTTTCGAGGTGACGTGTTGCACGTCTTTTAATAAAAGGCTCGGCGATTTGTTCCATTTTAATGGCAGAGAGTAAGCGGGTTTTAAGCCCTTTTCCTTCCAGGCTTGATTGCAGCGCCATGCTGTTCATCATAGTGGCCAACATTCCCATGTAATCGCCTTGCACGCGATCGATATTGCCGCCGGTATCTTGAATCCCTCTAAAAATATTTCCTCCGCCTATCACAATGGCCAGCTCTACGCGGTGATCCATGAGTTCGACGATTTCATCGGCGTAGGTGGCGAGGCGATCATGGTCTATACCAAAATCGTTCTTACCCATTAATGATTCGCCGCTTAGTTTGAGGAGTATTCTTTTGTATTTCATGAGCCATTGTTTTGTTTGTAAGTAGTAGGTGAATGCAACTGCAAAAATCGGGATAAAAAAAAGAGATGTTGAAACCAACATCTCTTTTTTTTAAAATCGTTATTGAAGCGAGAATCGCTTGAACTCCGTAACGGTTAAGCCTGACTCAACGCTGTTCAGGTACTTTGAAACCGTTTGCTTATTGTCTTTAATAAAGGCTTGTTCCAATAAAGTGTTTTCCTTGAAGAACTTGTTCAATTTACCGCGGGCAATTTTTTCAAGCATCTCTTCGGGCTTACCTTCTTGGCGTGCCGTTTCTTTACCAATTTCAATTTCTTTATCGATAATTTCTTGCGATACGCCCTCTTGATTGAGTGCAACAGGATTCATGGCTGCAATTTGCATAGCCACATCTTTACCCGCTTCACTTACCTTTTCACCTGATTTGTTCAATCCAACGAGTGACGCTACTTGGTTACCGGGGTGATTGTATGCAACCACGTGTTCGGCATCGATTTTAGCTACTTCGGAAATTTGAATTTTCTCGCCAATTTTCCCAATTTGCTCTGTAACCGAATCTTCAACCGTGATGCCGTTGGCATCTTGCTTATTCAACTCCTCAACGTTGTTGATGCCGTTTTCAAGAGCAATATTTACTATAGAATCGGCAAAGTTGCCAAACTCGGCATTTTTCGCTACAAAGTCAGTTTCACAATTGATTTTTACGATTACGCCTGAGGTGCCCGCATCGTTTGATTTTGCAATAACCAAACCTTCAGAGGCTTCGTTATCGCCTCTTTTAGCGGCAACTTTTTGACCTTTTTTTCTCAAGAATTCAACGGCAGCTTCAAAATCGCCGTCAGCTTCAACCAATGCTTTTTTGCAATCCATCATGCCCGCACCGGTTTGTTTTCTTAATTTATTTACTTCTGCAGCTGTTATTTTTGACATTTTATTTCGCTTCTAAAAGTGTTTTGTAATGAGTGTGATTATTCAGCTTTTACTTTTTCGGTTGACGCCTCGGGAGCGGTTTTTGCCTCACCCTTTTTATCATCGGCTTTTTTGTCATCCTCTTTTTTCTTTGCCGCGGCTTTATCGGCGTCTTTTTTCTCGCGCTCTAGTTTTCTCTCTTCCAAACCTTCTTCGATAGCTGTACAAACAACATCAATGATTTTTGAAATGGAGCTTGAGGCATCGTCGTTAGCGGGAATAGGGAAATCAACCAATTCGGGGTTGGAGTTGGTATCCACCATTGCGAAAGTTGG
>PXEK01000268.1 GCA_003564735.1 Cryomorphaceae bacterium | reverse complement strand
TCCTAGAGAATTTTGAGGAAATATCTACATCGCGGGGTAAAACTTCAGAGTAGCGAGGCACTAAAAGAACATCATCGAAGGTCAAGCCTTCATATTTGATTTTATCAGAGTGAAATGTCATATCGAATTCGTTTATTAACGGCCTTATATAAAAGGCCACAAAAGTACTAAAATTAGTCGGTTTTAGTAGAGTTAGAGAATAAAGCTTTAAGGGTGGGCAAAATAATCTTATTGTCTTTTGCTTAGTTCTCAGCAGATGTATTTTTTCGGATCTGAAAATAAATTTAATGTACACTACCAGCAAATTTGATTGCTTTGCCTTAGTCTCATTGCATTTCTCTTTGAATAAAAGATTATAATTTTAATGGACAGTGTTTTACGAGGTTTGCAGGTTTTCATTGGTTTTTATACTTTCGTGACTCGGCATTCCATGAGTAAATTATGTTTCACAAATTTAAAGATATTGCCGATTTAACGTGTTCAATTTAAAAATGAAATGGAAGAGATAAATTCAATTAAAGAGCTTATCAATGAAATTAATCGAGCTCCAAAAGAGGAGTTTGCCGCAATTTTTAAGCGAATTTCAATTTCTGAAGATACATTTAGGGAGTTGGCGCAATGGAAGGAAGACGGATATACACGAAACTGTATTGCCCGTACGGATGAATATGAACTACTTTTGCTTTGCTGGTCTCCGGGTGTTGAGACGCCGGTGCACGGCCACGGAGGTCAAGATTGCTGGGTGTATTGTGCACAAGGAGAGGTAATGGAGCTTCGGTTTTTGCAAGATGCTCAAGGTGACTTAATCGAAACCGAAAAGTTAATTCTCAAGAAAGGGGAGTTATCTTACATGAAAGATGAGTTGGGTTTTCACTCGGTGAATAATGTTACCAAAAAACCGGCTATGACAGTGCACCTTTATGCTTTACCAATTGATGAGTGTAAAGTGTATAATGTTGAAGATGAGTTGTTTGAAAGAAAAAAGATGGAATATGACTCTAAAGTGGGGTAGTAAATTATTATTTTTAGTGGGACAGCGAGCAACTAAAACACTTTTCTTTCGTCTTTAACGTAGCTACTCGGAAATAATATCAATATTAAACATTACATAACTTCAAAAAAATGCCTAAGTTTGGCGCTCTAATTGAAAAAGCATGAAACTGACGAAATTCATTTTATTCATTGTTGTTCTTTCTGCCCCTGTTTTTATGTCTTGTGAAAAAGATGATTTGAGGCAGGATGTGCCGAGAGACGAACCTTTTGATGATTCTTGGGGTAGGGGTGATTCCATACCTTTGGTGTCCAGACATTACTTCAGGGCCAAAATAGATTCTAAAGTTGTGGTTTTACAGGACTCTATTCAAAATTATATTTCCGTATTTAATTCTACCCGATACGGTATATGTGACGGAGACTCGAATATTGACTTTATGGGCTTTGCAACAGCACTAAGGCCTGAAGTTCAAAATAGAAACTCAATTGAAATTCAATTTCTAAAATGTGTTCCTGATAATGCTACACCTCAAGAGAGAGCAGCTAGTATTTATAAAGGAGCATACCCGTTTGGTAGTACTGAAATTGGAGCCCGTGTAACGGGAGTACTCATTACTTGGACCGATGATAACGGCAATCAATGGAGGTCTCGTCCTTCAACAGGTGCTCAAAATAACTATCGTTTTCAACTCACTGAGCCGCTTACCCAAGAAAGCCCCGGCGTTGGATCAGATTACTACATTGAAGGAGTAATGGATTTGGATTTGTTCTTTGGTTCGCAAAGTATAAGAGTTGAGCGCGGTGAGTTTAGATTAAAAATGTCTGACTTTTAATAAACGGACATGATGTTGAAAAAAAAATTATTTTATTTTTGTCTGCTGCTGTTATCGGCGCCTTTTTTCATTTCATGTGAAATGGATGATACAGTGCCTTTGAAGTCTAACCCTGCGATAACAGATTCCTCAGCACTGTTTATTAACAGAGATATTTTTCTCACTTGTCGTGTTGACGAAGGAACACCCGAGGAACGGCGTTTTTCTTACACTCACGAAGACGGATTCGTAAGTGAGGCTGAAAGTTACATTCCCGCTCTGTGTCCATTTAATAGTCAAACAGATACCATTACTCATTATTTACAAGCTGAACGCATGTTTTTTCGCGATACAGCTCGACTTGAGGAAACATTTGAAATAGAACTGGTGGCTTGTATGCCTCAAAACTCCCCTGAATCTCTGCGAAAAGAAATTGTGTTTAATACAGGGGACAGGTTTTGGCTGGATATTAGTGATACTATTGACGGGGTTAGAATGTCCTACCGCGATGAGGATGGGAATTTTTGGAGTACTGATAACGGGGCTCAAAGTATAGATTCAAGGTTTATATTATCTGCGGTTATTGAGAACACCGTAAATGATAGAAGTAAATATATTGTATTTGGCGAGTTTGAGTGCACAATGCGTTTTCGTAATCGGGCTATGCGTCTTACTCGTGGTAGATTTAAAATGTATGCGGGACGATGATGAATAGTGTAACTTCCTTGAAAAAAGCTTTGGTTTTAGCCGGAATTCTTGTGGCCGGGGTATCCTGTCAAAAAGGACTTGAATTAACGGAAGGAGATCCTGAAGAAAGACTGCAAAACATTTCTTCAGTCAATAAATCGTTCTTTTTCGAGGCTGAAATAGGAGGGGACAGCTTGATCTATCGCGATCTTATTGACTCGAACCTGGCTAATGGAGCGCAGACTTCTTTTCTGGATGAATCTATTTGTGATTCTATCTTTATTCCCAAGGTGGAGTCTTTCTTTTTTGGAAACGCGACTGACACCGGTGCTACAATGGTAATCCAAATATCTATTTGGGGATGTGCTCCTCCTCAACTTAACCTGGATACATTGATTGACGTGCAAACCTATGATTACGGAAGTATTGTTGATGAAAAACCCGGAGTAATTGTTCAGTATATAGATGATGATAATAAAATGTGGCAAAGTGTTGGCTCTAACGGCTCACTGCCTTCAAATCAAAGAGAAAGGACGTTTATTATCACAGATATGGTTAATAATTCAGACCCTTATGCCGGAAGACGAATTGCCGGTGAGTTTAATGTCATTCTTTACGATTCCAATGATAATCAAATGAACCTTGAAGGTGGAAAATTTGTCTCCAGAATTCGAGGTCGATTATTTTAGTACGAGTAAAGTTGGACAGGTTGAAGGTCTTTAAGTTCTTCACTATTTATTATGATAACTCAGCCTTTTCATTTCATACTGCCATTTTCCACAACACTTCTTTTCTAAGATTGTTTTTAGTCAAAACAATTCCACGTACGGAATGGAAAACGATACTCTTAAGCCGGGATTCGTTGAGAACAGTTCTAGTTGACCTTTTTCCCGTTTTGTGTCGTTGAAACGGGCAATTCGACTTTCAGTGATTTTGAGGCCTTGACTCTTGCGCTCTTGACTTTTGTGCTCGTTTTTTAAGCCGGGTCCGTTATCTTGAATTGAAATGTGCAACTTGTCATCTTTTCGGCTAAATTTGATTTCAATTTTACCTTTTCCCTCCGCATTCGCAACTCCGTGCCAAACAGCATTTTCAGCCAGCGGCTGTATGAGCATTGATGGAATTTCTATAATCTCGGGGTCTAATCCGGCAGCAACCCGAATATCGTAATCAAATTTACCTTTCATCCTTATTTGTTCAAGTTTTAAAAATAAATCCAGGGTTTCCATTTCCTCGGATAGAGGTATACGTTCATTTTCAGACTGGGATAAAATGCGCCGTGTAAGTTTAGAAAATGAAGTTAAGAACTTACTCGCTTTATCTTTTTGGTTTTGAGCTATGTAAAATTGAACCGAGCTGAGTGCATTAAAAATGAAGTGAGGGTTCATTTGTGCTCTAAGTGCTTTTAACTCGTTGGAGGTAATTTGCGCCAAATATACCGCTTTAAACTTTTGCCTGTATAAAACTCCAAAAATGAGAAGCATGATTAATGAAAGTGACGATACGAATATAATCCAATTGTTTTGTTGTGCTTTGCGATTCATCTCCATCTCCTGTTGTTCAATTCTCAAATCCCTGAGCGTTTTTTCTTTGGTGAGAATCTCTATTTCCTTCTCCTTTCTTTCTGTTTCGAATTGTGCATTTAATTGTGCAATTTTATTTTGTGATTCCACATTCAAAAAGCTGTCTTTATAAGTGGTATGTAAAACCAGGTACTCGTAGGCCTCTTTGTTACGATTAAGTCGGTTGTAAAATGAGGCGAGGTTAAGATATGAGGTGTAAATTCTTTCTAATATTTTTGACTCTTTCGCAATATCATTGGCCTTGTGCAAATGTTCTAGCGCCTTATCATAATCACCTTTAGCTCTGTAGGTTTTAAATAGAGCATTGTTTGATAAATAGAGATTGTTTTTATTACGTGTTTTTTGCGCCCAAATCCTGCATAAGTCATAATAGTAAAGTTGTGAATCACTCTTACCCCAATCTTCGAAAACCATTCCTAAATTGTAATAAGATGAGGTAACCTCCTCATTTAGCCCCGCTTTTTCTCGTAATGTTTTCCCTTTGTGTAAATAAGTGACCGCCTCATCAAACTGTTTATTCATTGAAAGCACCACTCCAAAATTACTGTAAACGTGAGCAACTAATTTTACATCATGACTATTGGACAGTACATCAAGTAATTGATAGTATATCTCAACGGCTTGTGGAAGGTTTTTTGTCCTTACATGCAAGTTGGCTAAATTAGTTGAGAGGGAGACTAAATGTACGGTAGGGAGGATTCCTTCCCCCATATTAAGGGCCTGTTGAAAAGTTGAAATAGCGCTCTCAAATTTGCCCGTTCGGTTGTAATAACTACCAATGTTATTCGTTGCCTGAATCATACCAAGGGTGTCTTTTACTCGTGTGTATAATTCCAATGAACGGTTAAACATTGGTAAAACACTATCTTGTTTACCTATTTTGCTGTATGCCATACCTTTGTTTAGTGTGATTCCTGCCATGAGGGATGTGTCGGTAACGGCATTTTTACTCATAAACCTAAGTGCCGTATCGTAATAACTAACGGCGTTGAAATAATCTCCAAATTCTTCATCGGTTAGGTATCCAAGTAATCTGTAAATGTAGGCTGCATCTTTATGAGCATTTTGCTCCTTGTATATAGCTAGTGTTTTGTAATAGTAGCGCTTAACCTCTTCTTTGCTGTTCGTTTTTTGTAAAAGTTTAGCCCTTTGCAAAAAGGCTTTTGCTAAATAAAGTGGGTCGTTGTACTCTTTTGCCAGGAGTATTATAGTGTCGTTAAATAACAGGTAAGCTTCTGACTTTTCATTTTTAGCTTGTTGTGCTTTATTTTCATAAGCCGTTAACAATGAGTCAAAGTCAGCTTTTTTTTGAGACTGCTGGTGAGTTGTTGCCCCGGCAATTAAACTCACGTTCCATACAAAGATTGTGATGATGGTAAAGGCTGAAATCTTTAGTCTTTTGCGGGTGTTAGGCATGATTTTCAATAAGTTGATAGGTGCTTTTGATTATGTAACCGTTTGGTTTTTTAGAGCTTGCATAAAAAGATCTTTTCGTCGGCGGGCT
>PXEK01000284.1 GCA_003564735.1 Cryomorphaceae bacterium | reverse complement strand
AAATACACCCACGACACAAGCGGAGGCATTTGGGAAGATCGATCGCACAACCTACCGCAAGGGGAAAGAACCCGAGAACAACTGCGCCACTTCCAAAACTACACCATGCAGCTTTCGGTAAAGCCCGATGACGAAAACGTTGTTTTTATCGGAGCCACAAGTATTTTTAGAAGTACTGATGCGTTCGCTACTTCCAACAACGTCAACCAAATTGGTGGATACGACGCGGATGGAGTCCCCGATTACCACTACAGCACACAACCCCAACATCCCGATCAACACGAAATTGACTACATGCCCGGCAATCCGGATATAATTTTTGCTTCGAGTGACGGTGGAGTACACCGCGCGAACAACTGCCTATCAACACCCGTAAATTGGTACGACCTTAATAACGGTTACATCACCACTCAAATGTACACCGCACATGTGGTTCACGATGTAGAAGAGCCTTACATTGTTGGAGGAATGCAAGATAACGGCACCTACTTTACCAATAAAGGAAATTCCGAGGCCGATTGGTATTCTGTGAGAGCTGCAGACGGTGCCTATTGCGCGTTGACCAACAGAGGTACAACAGGCTATTTCTCCACACAATTTGCGAATGTGAGCCGGTATGATCTCAACCCGGCCACCGGGCAGGCGAGCAACGGTGTAAACATCATGCCCGATGAGCTTTCTTCGTCTGATTACCTCTTCATTCAACCGTGGACCCTCGACCCCGATAATGATAAAAGAATGTATTTACCCGCGCGAAATAAAGTACTGCGCAATAACAATATTGAAGGCGGTGACCCTTCCTTTACATGGACAGAAATAGCAGATTTTGCCCCTAATGTGGTGATTACGGCTATTTCAGCCGCTAGAAATGCTGATGTGGTTTATATCGGTACATCTAGCGGTATTATTGTGAAAATATCAGGCGCCTCCACCTCACAGCCTGAAATTGTCGATATTAGCGACGGTATTCAGTTTTCCGGTTACACCTCAAACATCGCCATTGACCCGCGCGACCCCGACAAAATTTTGGTAGTGTACTCCAATTACAACGTTCGTAGTTTGTGGTATAGTGTTGACGGCGGCGATAACTGGACCGATGTGGAGGGGAATCTACAAGGTAACCCTGACTTTCCTAACGGCTCTCCCGAATTATTCCATCGCGGTGACGGGCCCTCTACCCGATGGGCTCAAATTGTTCCTACGTACAAAGGAGACTCCACTGTAATACTATTAGGTACCAGTGTAGGTCTGTTCGCCACCAAAGAATTACAGGGTGAAAATACAGAATGGGTACAGCAGGGTGCCTCAACCATTGGTAACGTAGTGGTTGACATGGTGGAAACGAGATTGACTGACGGCTTTACCGCCATAGGTACGCACGGTAACGGCGTATTCTCGACAACGGTTAATGATATGTTCACCAATGTCCCCGATCAAAGTATTTATGAAAACTCGTTGGATGTGAACCTTTACCCCAATCCGGCAAGGGAGTCCATCAACATGCAACTCACCCTCAAACAAAATGAATTGGTGAAAATAACCATCATTTCAATGAACGGTACAGTGATTAGTTCTCAAAAAGAAATGCTGGTCAACGGTCAAAATGATATTCGCATACCGATAGCCCGACAACCTGCGGGGAATTACTTTTTATCTGTAAAAGGCGAAACATTTAACATCACTAAACCTTTTATTAAGCAGTAACGCTAAGGAGTATGCCCTGTAAATTCACAACAAACAAATAAACTCCCGGTGTCAACACCGAATGATAAACAAAAATGAAAAAAACGCAATCTAACCCTTTCTTGGTAGCTTTATTACTTTTCGCATTGCCATCTTGCAGTGACAAACCCTACGATGTTAAAGTAGCGGGCAAAGCAAAAAATGTCATGACCGGCATAAGTTTAGAAAATAATATCCGGTTAGACACCATACTTGCACCCGGCATTTACGGCCTGGGGCCTAAAGAAAACTTGCAGGGCGAAATCACCGTCGTGGATGGAGTTCCATACGTATCAACGGTAGAAAACGGAAAAATGGTAACACGCATTGACTCTTCAGTGAGTGCCCCGTTTTTTGTGTACTCCCCGTTCAAGTACAGGAAAGTTAGAGAAACCGTGAGTTGGAGGAGCGTTAAAGATATCGAGCATACACTCAAACGACTCAAGAATTATTTCAACATTCCGAAAAACCAAGCCTTCCCTTTTGTGATGGAAGCCGAATTTTCAAAAATTCAGATTCACGTTATTATGAGAGACCCCAATGAAAAAGAACACTCGCATGAAGCCCACATGAAGGCCAAAGTACCTTTTGAGTATAAAAGTATAAGAGGCAGACTCATCGGATTTTACTCCACTGAACACGAGGGCATCTTCACGCACAAAGGGAGTCACGTTCACGTTCACTTTTTATCAGATGACGGTAAAATTACGGGGCATTTAGACAACATCAGACACCTATCTACTGTTGCGGTGTCTATACCTAAATTTTAAGCTCAAAAAAGAGAATCTATGGTTCCGAGAGTTATACTCTAAAAAATAGACTTATTCTTTGCGTAGATAAACCCTCTTGATTTACTTATTTATTTTGAAGGTGTACGCCATATTAAACAGAAAAAAACGATAGTGGCTCTACACATCTATTGATAAGATGCCTAAAGGGCTAACCCCGTAAAAACATACACACCTATTCGAGACAACTCCACGACTAAGACTCGTCTTCCTCTTGCTTTTTTACAACATTTCTGCGGTAAACATAATACAGCACCATTACAGCCAAAAAAGCCACAATAGCAATGATATACAGCGGGTCGTCCAACACACTCTTCATATCGTTTGTGCGCACCTTTACCTCTTGCGGAGTTTGCGCGATAAGCGTACTTGTAGAAAGGAATACTATGATGATTGATACAATTCTCATTTCTCTCAATTTTTTTCAAAAATAACCATTCGCACTGAGCCGGCATCACGTTTATGCTAAAAACATAAAAATATCAAACTCTGTGGTTTTTATTGATAGGTTTTAAGTCGGTCTAACTTTGCAAATCCGGAGATTACGTATATCGTAATCCTCAAAATCAACGTAATTTCGGCGCCGAAAAACAACAATAAAATGCAAATCATCAAAAAGTGGGCTTTAGCGGTAAGTTCGGGAATAGCGGCCGGAATTGCGTGGCCTTTTACCGGCAGTCAAGTATGGCTCATTTTCATTGCGTTTATCCCCCTCCTTTATATTCAGCACACTCAAATGACGCTCCAAAAACAAGGTGAAAAAGCGCCTGTTTTTTGGTTTGCATACACCACCTTTTTCCTGTGGAACCTCATTAGCACCTGGTGGGTTTGGAATGCATCGCCCTTTGGAGCCGTTATGGCCGTGGTGTGCAACTCACTGTTCATGGCCGTATTGTTTATGCTCTATCATCATACGCGTAAAATTTTGGGCGATTTACCCTCTTTTGCCGGACTCATTATGTATTGGATTGCTTGGGAGCATTTCCACATGAATTGGGACTTAACTTGGCCCTGGCTCACATTGGGCAACGTCTTTTCACTGTTTCCCGATTGGGTGCAATGGTACGAGATTACGGGCGTGCACGGCGGCAGTATTTGGGTGTGGACGGTCAACTTAATCGGATTACAAGTGGTTAGAAAGTACATCACATTTAAAACCCCAAAAGCCGCCGTTAAACCGGCTGTCGCCATGCTGTTGGTTATTGCCGTTCCGGTGATTTCAGGCTTTATCATGAAACCGGGTGACCCTGAGAATCTAACGGAAACCGAGGTAGTTGTAGTGCAACCCAATATCAATCCGTACAAGAAGTTTGAGAACTATTCCTCTATCGAACAAGTGCGTTTAATTGCCGACTTGGGGAGTAAAAAAATCACTCCTGAAACACGCTACCTCGTGGCTCCCGAAACGGCTATTCCACGCAGTTTTAGAGAAGATGAATTTGTTTACACTCAAGAATTCGCGATTTTGGACAGTTTAATGCAAAGGTTTCCAAAACTCAATGTTTTGATCGGAGCCTCCACGCTTGAAGTGTACGGCAGCGAAAAGCCTGAAAGTGCCACCACCCGCTATAACGAACGCAACAATGTGTATTACGATTACTACAATACCGCAGTCCATATAGCCGCAAACGGCGCCATTGATTATTACCATAAATCTAAACTTGTACCCGGTGTTGAACTCTTGCCCTTCCCTTCGTTTTTTCGCCATTTTCAAGAGTTGGTTTTTGATTTGGGAGGTACTACGGGCAGCTTGGGCCGACAAGACGAAAGAGGGGTTTTTGAGTTTGAACACGGCAAAGTTGCCCCCGTTATTTGTTATGAGTCGGTGTACGGTGAATTTGTGGGTGATTACATTAACAAAGGCGCCAATGCTATTTTCATTATTACTAACGACGGCTGGTGGGGAAATACGCCGGGTTACAAACAACACAACGAATATGCACGACTGCGAGCCATAGAACACCGAAAAGATATAGCACGCAGCGCCAATACGGGAATTTCGTGTTTCATCACATCAAACGGTACCAAATTACACGAAACCCCGTACGAGGAAGCTGCCGTTATTTCACACAGTATCAAATTAAACGATGAGGATACATTTTACACCAAGCACGGAGATTATTTGGCCCGAACAAGTTTCGGCTTTTCGGGTTTGTTGTTATTGTTAGTGTTGGTAAGGCGCAAGCAACAAAAAGAGAATAAAAAGAAACGTACTGCATAGTAATTTAAGGTTCTGACCAAAAAAATGATGAAGAAAAAAATAGGAGTTTTACTCGTTAATTTAGGCACCCCTGACAACCCCGGCGTTGGTGCCGTAAGGAAATATTTATTTGAATTTTTAAATGACCCCCGTGTTATTGATTTGCCGCTTTTGGGTCGCTTACTTTTGGTGAATTTAATTATTGTGCCGTTCAGAGCCTTTGCCAGCAGTAAGATTTACAAGATGGTATGGGACGATAAAATGGGGTCGCCGCTGCTTTGGTACAGTGAGTCGCTGGCAAAAAAATTGCAAAAAGAACTCTCTGAAGAATATACGGTACACTTGGCCATGAGATATCAGTCGCCGAGCATGGATTCGGTTCTGAAAGAAATGAGACTAAAAAACTACGACCAAATTATCATTGTACCGCTTTATCCTCAATACGCCTCCTCCACCACGGGTTCAACCTTGGAAAAAGCCATGAAGATTATTAAAAAATGGTACGTGATTCCCGAAATTAGTATGGTGAGCCAGTATTACGACCACCCCGGAATTATCGATACTATTGAAGAACGGGCTAAAAAATACAATTTAGACGAGTACGACCATATTATTTTTAGTTACCACGGTTTGCCCGTTAGGCAGGTAGATAAAGTTTACGATGACGGGCTGCCCTGTGATGAACACGACTGCGAAACTAAAATTACGCAACTCAACAAGTTTTGCTATAAGGCCACGTGTTACGCTACTACGCGCTTGATTGCCGAGCGACTTAACATTCCGGAAGACCGCTACACGGTGGGTTTCCAGAGCAGGCTTGACAAAAATTGGCTGGAGCCCTTCTCAGACAAATTGGTTGAGGAATGGGCTGAAAAAGGAGCGAAGAAACTCCTGTTTTT
>PXEK01000335.1 GCA_003564735.1 Cryomorphaceae bacterium | reverse complement strand
TTCTTCTTGATACGGGAAGAATTTTCCCCGAACTCATTTCAACCTCTCCTCCCACACCCTTTATGTACTCTTTCAGGTGATTCAAATTGATTAAATGTGCCCTGTGAATGCGACAAAAAGTGTTGGCGGGTAGTAAATCCTCGAAATACTTTATGTTTTTCGACACAATGACTTCTCGTCCGTCGAGAAGTTTTGCAATGGTATAATTTCCCGCAGACTCAAACCGCTCAATCTCGTTGACTTTTACAATCAAAGCCTTTTCAGCGGTTGCCAGCACTATTTGATTTAGATTTTTCTTATTTTCTTTAAGGTTCTCATGCTTGATCTTTTCATTCTCTGCTTCAAACGAAGGTATTTCCTCCAGAACTTTATGAATTGTAGCTTTCAACTCATCAATATCTACAGGTTTTAGTATGTAGTCAAAAGCACTAAACTTGAAAGCTTTTAAAGCATACTCGTCATGAGCGGTAATAAAAATCGTTTTAAACGTAATATCGCCGAGTTTATTAAGTAAATCAAAACCCGTTTCATCATTCATTTCTACATCTAAAAAAACCACATCGGGATTATGGTCATCAATTATCTTTAGACCCTCCTCAACCGATTTGCCGGTTGCGCAAATATGAATTGAAGGTACATACGCCTCAAGTAAACTCGATAAATTCTTGACGGCTTTTGGTTCGTCGTCAATGCAGACTGCCTTAAGTGGTTTTGTTTCTTTTGCCATAAAATATACCTTTATATATACGTAACCGGAAAACTGATTTCAACAATAGTTCCTTTGTGACCATTTCCGAGGTTTGATTTATCCTTTATTTCCAACGTTCCTTTGCGATTATACAATTTCGTGAGGGTTTCTATTCGCTCCGTGGTAATGGAGGTTGAAGCCGAATTGTGCAACTTCTTTGTAGATGCTTTTTTCGACCGATTAACCCCTCTTCCATTGTCATCGACAATACACACAAGCTTATCATCTTCAACCTTAAAATTAATCTTCAACATCCCCGGATAGTCTATTTTACTAAATCCGTGAATAATGGCATTTTCCACAAACGGTTGAATAATCATAGGCGGAATCAGAATTTCGTCGGCAATGGTTTCGTCATATTGTATTTCGTACTCGAATTTATCTTCAAACCTCATTTTCTCTAATTCCAAGTAAAGTTTTAAAGCCTTTATGTCCTCTGCTAGAACCACCATTTCCTCTCTTGAGTTATTCAGCATTTTACGCATAAGCGAAGCGAATTTAGATAAGTACCTGTTCGCTTCCAACTTCTCATTGCGATTAATAAAATACTGTATGCTATTCATCGAGTTGAATATAAAGTGTGGATTCATTTGCGACCTCAACGATTTTAATTTCAATGTGTCTAACTTACGCTCCAGTTCACGTTTGACACGGTAACGTCTTATTTGAAAAATGTAAAGTAGTGCCGCACCGGTTAAAAAACCGCCCCCTGCTAACGACCGAAACCAAGCGGTTTGAGAAAAATGCTTTTTGATTTTAAAAGAAAACTCTACGGGTTCTTCATTCCAAACACCCCTGGAGTTGGCACTTTTTACTTTGAACGTATAATTGCCGGGCGGTAGTGAGCTGTAGGTAGCCGGACTCAAATAATCGGGTGGTGACCAATTTTGATCAAAACCCTCGAGCATAAAACTGTACTTTACCTGACTTGGATTTGATAAGCTCACACCCAAAAAATTAAAAGTGATGTGATTTTCGTTATGTGCCAATTCCACACCTTCCGGAAATAATGTATCACTGTAAAAAAGTTTGGTGCTCCTTATATTTATTACCGGAGGCACATTATTGGACGTGTATTTCCCGGGTTCAAAACGCATGAGTCCGTCAACGGTTCCAAACCACAAGTCTTTACCGCTCATGTGCGCGCCGTTCACATTACACTCTACACCGCTAAACCCTTCCTTTTTGCCAAACGTGAGAATATTCATGTATTGTTTCGTGAAAAATTGAGGTAATCGTATGCGGTTAATACCTTGGTTTGTACCCACCCACATATTGCTATCGGTATCGAGCAAAAAACTGTAAATAAGTCCGGAGTTTAATCCGGCACGCTCATCAATTTTTATAACTGAATCTTTATGTAAGCTGTAAACGTAAACTCCGTTAAATGTACCTATCCAAATATTGCTTTCATAATCAGCAGCTAAGGCAAGGTATTGTTTACCGTTTATGGATAGTTCGTTATCAACACGGCGAGCTTCACCATTTTCCACAAACCACAATCCTCCCTCATACGTCGCGAACCAATAATTCCCGTTTTCATCTTGAACGCCGGCCCAAGTTTCAAAGTCCAAATCCTCCTCATAAAAAATAGGGTTGTATTTCCTTCCCTTTAATATCCCTGCTCCCGATTTTGTGCATAGTACAATATCGCCGTCATTATTTTGGAACACTGTATTTACCCCGGAAATTCGGGAATCCCCGCTAAAGGTGATATTCTCTATACCGTTGGCGGTTCTGACCGAAATCCCCTTATTACAAGCTGCAATAACAGAATCGCCCACACATAAAACATCACGATACACCCCGCCCAACATACCGTGCCGCTTGCCGTATCTTGTAAAAGTATTGTTCGCGTACTTGGCTATTCCGCCTTTTCCCGTAGCCACCCACAGGCCTGACGGCCCCGAATCTATTCCATAGATAAAGGCATCGGGGAGTCCCTCATTTTTATTGTAGTTGGTAAAAGCGTTGGTTGTGAATTTGTACAAACCAAAGTTGGTCCCCACCCATAAGTTGCCCTCACGATCCTTAAATAAGGTGTTAATTTCACCGGATCTTTCCGTTTTATCAATCGATAAGTATTCGCAATCGCCGTTTTTGCAACGATTCAAGCCAAACTCCGTGGCTATAAATGAAGTATTAGAGTCAAACATCAAAATTTCATACACTCCCCTACCTATGATTTTATTAGAAATATCACTTTTTTCAATGGCTCCCATATCATTCATAGTGAAAAGTCCGCGATTTGTGCCAACGAATAGTACGGAACCGCCGGTTAATGAAATTACTTTATAATTTTCAGAACCTTCAATGCGCCGGGCAGCGCCGTTAGTCACTTCGAACAGACCTTTTGCTGTTCCTACAAACAATCTGTTATCATGAACGGTTGAGCAGAAGATGCGATGTTCAAAGTCGAGCAAGGTAATTTCAAAATTCAAATTGCTGATGTCAACAACCTTATCGGCATAAACGGCAATCATTTTATCGTGTACTTTTTCAATACTAACTACCTCTTCACGTGCATTTGAAAACGCTGATGCGGTATGAAATTCATTGTTTTTAAATACAAAGACTCCTTTGGTCGTTCCCGCGTATAAAATGTCATCAACCATTTTTAGTGCGGTTATATTGGAATGCGGTAACCTTTCACGAAGTTCAAAATGTTTAAAATCCACCCCGTCATAAGCAGCCAGGCCGGCATAACCGCCCAACCAAAGTTCGCCGGATGAGGCCTGTGCTATTCCCGAAACTTGAACAAACGGTAGCCCCTCACCCACAGAGTAATGCACAAATCCCGTGGCATTTGCACGCATGGCAAATAATCCTAAGATAATAATGAAGAGCTTACGCTTGAACATGGCCTATTACGGATATTCCACACGGTGAAGAATAGCATCGTTGATAATGGCCTTTCTCAAATCAAAATCAACATTTGCTTTTTGACGCGTTAGTGATTCACGGTCAAGTTCATAGGCGGCGGATTGATTCTTGAGGAACTCATCTTGGTCAAATGAAGTTTTTATCTTGTTTTCTCGCTTTGATTTTCTCCGAAGTTCCTCAGCGTATTTGGCTATATCAACTCCCTTTTCAAGGGGTGTTTCGGGGTCTTTAACCTTCTCAACTTTTTCACTGTATTTTGGGACGGTCGGGGTTCCCGTGTCCTGAAACTCATTCACGATAAACTCCAACATGCCCGGCGTTTCCTCTTTGGCTTGTGCCCCTTTTTGCTTTTTTTTCCTGTTTCCCAACGCTCCAAAAATTAAACTGAGCAGTAAAAATATGAAGTAAATGTAATTCGAAATATCTATATCTCCCATGTGGCAAATTTTTGTCAGTAAAGAATGAAAGTGTAAAGGTGCACTATTTTTTGGTTTGTGTCAAAGTTTTTTGGGTGCTATTTTCTAAACCAACGTTTCCAAAAGGGTAATCGTTTACCTTTTCTCTTTCTTTTCATTTCGCGTTCTCTTTTCTTCATTCGCTTTCGCGTGGCTTTATCTTGATTATCTCTATGGCGCTCTTTGAGTTCATCAATGGCTTCTTGCTCTTTTTCTTTTTGCTCCTTGCTTTTTTGCTCGGTATATTTTTCTTTGTTTTTGGGTATTTTTGACCCGCGTTTAGTAGGCGAACAAAAAACAAAAAGAAATACGGAACATAAAATCATAAAATGAGTAAGAAAGCGTACTAGAGATATAACGTTATTATTGTTTTTCATGAAAATCAAGTTTTTTCTATTCCCGGCCATCATACTGCTGTTTATTTTGAGCGCGGTCAAATGTAGTACAAAACAAACAGACTTTGGTATTCCCTTGGTTTATGTAGAGCGACAAATTAATGTAAACAACCCCGCATTTTTCAACCTTTCGGTTGTAGGCGGCTGGGAATATGTAGCGGGCGGTAGCCGTGGGTTACTCGTTTACCGCAGCGGTCCCAACCAATTTAACGCTTATGACCGCCACTCCACTTATGATATTGACAACAGTTGCAGGGTGGTGGTTGATTCTACAAATATTGCTGCCGAAGACCCGTGCAGCGGCTCGCGCTGGAGTATTATCGACGGCAGTGTGTTGAACGGCCCGGCCGTTTTACCTCTTAAACCTTATGCCACAAGGTTTGATGGCACTTTTTTATATATCACCAATTAAAAAGCAGGCTTCCCGGAATATGGGTGCTGTTTTTCTTATACAGCTTTTCATATTTACCGACAGAATAGAATAAAAAAATAGGGTTACCCTTTTAGATATCGTAGTAATAGATTTGAAGAGCCGGCACAGGCTTTTCTCTTGTTCAGTAAAACATTTCCCGGTTTAATCACATACAAACAAAGAGGGTGACAAGAACTAACTAATGAACATATTATGTAAAAATTAACCCGTGAAGTTCTAAAGGTTCTCCTTCCTTTTTTCCTGGATGAACCGAGCGCAGCGAGCTCACGAACACCTTTGAAATTTTAAATGGTGAGTAAAAAAGAAAGAACCGACCGAAGGGAGCTCACGAATACCTTTAAAATTTATACGGTATGAGTAACCGAGCGCAGCGAGCTCATAAGCACCTTTGAAATTTTAATGAGCGAATAAAAAAATCACGGCGGCGAATAAGTTTGCTCGAAATTTTAACCCTCACATCGCTGTCCGAGGCGAACTCGCAAACGCGCTTAGCGGATTTTTTGCAAAAATCCGAGCGCTGAGCTAGGATCTGAGATCGTGAGTAAATTTAGAGTTCAGAATTCATTTAAGCAAAATAAACGCAGAATATTTTGTCTAAAATGAATAGCTAAGCGATTCATCGCTTATAAATGCCCGTCTTCTTTGTGTGAAAGCCTCGAAATAACCCGCTATTCCTTCGTTTTCCCACTTTGAATACG
>PXEK01000326.1 GCA_003564735.1 Cryomorphaceae bacterium | reverse complement strand
GTATTTTGGGAGACAGGCTGTTGGGGTCATTCAAATTTTGGGAGGGGGTCCAAGTAACGTGATTAGCTAAAGTGGCGTTAAAAAACGGCGCGTGAATATCTACCTCAAGTGTATCTCCCGCACATAGCGTTGTGTCGCCGGTGTTGAGTTGAAAGTTGTTGACATGAACGGTAACGGTATCGAAGTTGTCACATGCCGAAATTAGGTTGGATTGTACCAGATATTGTGTGGTGGTGTCGGGTTTAGCCCAAACAACGGCGCCGTTTGTACCGGTAGTATCTGAAAAGTTTTGGCCTATGTTGATGGGAGTTCCGGAAATGGAGGACCAATAAAATTGATTTCCTCCAAAACCTTGAAGAAGCACGGAGTCAGGCGCATCATTGCAAATATATGCATCAGGACCAAATGTCCCGAAAAGGCGCGATATGGTAAAGTTGTAAGCTCCGATGCCCGGAATGGGGCATGCGTCATCTTCCAAACTCACGGTAAAACTGCGAGTAGAGGCACCTCCCGCCGAAGCGACCCAATCAAATGAGATGATTGCCGGATTGCCGTTGTTTACTTGAATGTTGGCACCCGGGAATACGTTGGCGATGTTGGTGGTGAGGGTGATAGAGTCGCCGTAAGATTGATTGGGGTGGAGGGAGTCGATGAAGACTAAATCAAATTGCAGCCTGTTGCCCTCACAAACGGTGAGGTGGGTGGAGTCGAGCAGACTGTGATGACCACGTAAATCGGTGAACCCCGAATCTCTTAATGTGGGTTGAATGTTGTTACAAATTTGAATAACGAATTGAAAGTCCCTATCAACACAACCCAACAGAAGATTGTTGCGATACTTGCAAACCCTGATTACGAGTGCTTGAGCAGGGCCGGAGGAAACCATGGCAATATCCGGAGTGAAAACCACTTGCCCCGTGGTAGGGTCGAAAGAATACGGGATGTGAGTGCCAAAAGGAGCTGAGGGGTTACCCGGTGAGTAGTTCACTTGCGAGGGTTGGGGAACAACCACAGAATAAACTAAAGAATCTCCGTCAGGATCGTGAACGTTTGGACTAAAAAAAACCTGTTGATTAGCACATACGTACGGAATAGGGGTTGCACTAAATATGGGCGAGTTATTAGGACAGTTTCCCGCACCTCCCGTCGTATTGATTTGCGCGTGGAGCTCAAAAGGTCCGCCCGTGATGTTCCCCAACCTCTGGGTATTCCTGCAACAGATATTGACACTCATTGTCCATAAAGAGCAAGGTTGGGGGAAAATGACTACACTTTCAAAAACATGTTCTTCCATGCCGGGCAGTGATCCGTTATTGCAGGTACTGTTGGGTAATTGAGAGGGGCAAAGCTGCGAGACTTCAACTATACCGCCTACCCTTGTAAAATGCTGATTGAAAGACCCGCAAGGAGAATTGAACTGAACGGCGGGCGGACTGGTCAAGGTAGCTCCGCCGCAATCTCTAAATAGTCGTAGGCGGATTAAAAAAGTATCAGGTCCCAAACAAGTCCATTCAAAGTTGCCGCCCGAAATATGACTGGCTCGCGCATTGTTTACGGAAAACAGTGTGGCCAAAATGAGCGGAATCAAAGCGCCGAAAAATAATGCCTTTTTCATTTTACCGTATTTTAATGTTTGGTAAACGTACTACTCGTGCATAAAATGTAGTAACCACGTGTGGATACCATGAGGTAAATAATCCCAAATACACCGTTGAAATTCTAACTTTTACCTTTTGCAAAGGAGTGTGGTTCGAATTTCGAGCGCAGTATTCATACGTAAATTACAGTCCGATAATTCATCTACTTTAGGTAAACAAAAACCTTGAAAGCCTTTTCAATTATCGGTTTTCTTATGCTTGGAGTTCGGACAAACTTGTTAACGGCTTCAATTGATGAGTTTTGTAATTCTAATTTAAATGTCAAAATTAAATAATAAATCGAGGTGCGCAAGTTTTAAAGTGAAATTTAACAAAAATAACTGTGCTGTCCTGTGTGAATTTGTGAAGAAATGAGGCGAAAGGCGTAATGCCCGTTGGGATCCGCTACGCGGTTCAAGGGGCAATTCCACGGGGAAGGAGTGAAGCCGGACTCGTTGCCTGTGAAGTGGCGGGGCTTGCAAGGAACGTGAACCGTGAGCTGTTCCCGAACAAGAAGCTTTATCGGAATTGGAATTCCGATAACTCTAAGTCGTGACGGCCGCCGGCTTTACAGAGCGGAGTGCCGAGGAGAAGAGAGCTGTGAAAGTGTCCACATGAATTATCACTTGAAAAGAAGTGTCAATTTGATTATCTGCAAGTCAATTCTCGTAGGTTTGATAGTTTGTTGACGCGCTTTCAATCGAAGTCAGTCATTTCAGTGGGTTTTCTCCAAAATCGAGTGGATCAATCTTGAATTCCGGGTCGACAATTGTAAGAGTATCCTTCAGTAGCTCCTTATTAACTTTGTTATTCGCTTCCATCTTTTGAGAAGATGTGTCGTCGTTATTGAGAGAATAGGCTTTCTTTTAAGTAGATTGAGAACAACCAATCATCAGTCTGATAAGTAATGTTTTTAATAGTCGAAGTTTCATTTTTTTAATGTGTGACAACGTCAGTTCGTCTACCCCCCGTTATATCCCTAAAGTAGGCAAAACGAGTCAAAATAGGCTTTTAAGGGCGGTACATTTTTGAGTTGTATTTGTATCTCGGGAAAAACAAGGGGCTTAAAATTGCTGTGATGGGGGGTGTTTTGTGGGAACGTTTTGGCGCTTGGAGAGGTGGGGGATTTCGGAGGTCAAAACTTTCAATACACCATAAAGGTTGATGTAATGTAGAATGTTCAATTGACGACGTCACCATCTATTGAGACAAAAGACTGTTCATGGCATTAAGTTATTCTTTATTAGTTGTAACATTCTTAATAATTTCAACTATTTTATTTGAAGACTCGTTGTCCTTCTCTGAATTTAAGTAACCTGTCAATTGATTAGAGAAAATGGTATGCGTTGCTTCAATAAGGACAGCATTTTTTATTTGAGTATCCGTTCCTGCTGCTTTTGCAAATGTCTCAAATGTTGATAGAGCATTCTGTCTATGCTTGTTTAAAGTAGCATTATGTTTATGTGCTCTGTAATTTCTATTGCAAATGGAAAGCCCGTAAAACATTGCGGAAAGGACTATAATTTTAGTAATTGAATATTGAATAATTTCTGCATTGCTTGCTTCTTTATCCGGGAAGAGGAATATGAATACGCCTGCTACTAAAACAATTGCTATTAGAATCACAACAGTCCATTTCAGCCAAGTCCTTGATTCATCTTCATATCTTGTTGACTCCTGCTGGAAAATTTGAGAATGGCGAGATACTCCGACTTTAGCAGCTGCCTCTTCAGCGCTTTTCAGTGTTTCTTTTAGTTGTTCTAAATATTCTTGTCCCTTTTCTTCTGTTTCCGTTGTCTTTTTTTCAAGCTCCTTAGTTAAATGTTCAATTTTAGCTTGCTGAATCGAAAGGTCATTACCACTAAGTAATTTAATAATTAAAAGAGGAAGGCTATGTTGATAATACCCATCGAACTGACTTTCGAGTTGGTTTATTAAGTTATCTCTTTGGTTTACAGGGTTGTTTTGGTTAGCGTTGAAGTTTTTGAATTCTTCAAACCTTTTAATCGCATTGTTAAGTTGTTTGTAGAAATTATTCAGAAGATTGAAAGGAACCTCTTCAAAATTTGCAGATTTAGCTTTTTTAAATAGTTCTATAGTTTTAAGAATGGTGGGTTCTGCTTTTTTGAAAGATAGCTGGCTTCCCAGGTCATTTTCTCTAACCAAATCTTCCATTTCATAGCTGTTCAGTTCTTCATACTTTTCATGAATTTGAGTTATTAATCGCTCGTACTGTTCTGAATTTGCCATATGTCCTATTTAATTGAACCATCTCATTCCTAAACACAACCCCCCAACCCCACTAAACCGATAGTTTTTTCTCCTGCAAGTATAACCATAGATCATCAAACTTCCTCTATGAAGCCGGTATTTGTTTGCGGGGCGCGTTTATGTAAGTGGTTGGGGTATTGATTACTCCGCATTATAAAGGCTTTCGGAAAGCTTACCCCAAACAATCCCCCAAGCCCGGTGTTTAGGAAAGGATATGGCACAGCTTATCGAGTTTTCGAACAAAGGGTTATACGTCCCGCGTGCAGATATATACATCGATCCGTGGCGACCGGTGCGTAAGGCGATAATTACTCACGCTCATGCCGATCACTCTCGGTTCGGGATGAAGCACTACCTGTCGCATGCCGACTCCAAAGCGGTGATGAATCTAAGGTTGGGGAACGATATCTCTCTGCAAACGATGAAGTACAATGAGTCGTTCGTTGAAAACGGCGTGAGGTTTAGTCTGCACCCGGCCGGACATATCCCCGGATCGGCGCAGGTGCGAGTGGAATACAATGGCGAGGTGTGGGTATTCGGCGGGGATTACAACACGGTTCCCGCTCCGCTCACCTGTAAGCCGTTTGAACCTATAGACTGCCATACGTTCATTACCGAAAGTACGTTCGCGCTGCCGGTGTTCAAGTGGGAAAATCCCCAAACGGTGTTCAATAACATGAAGGCGTTTCACCGCAAAAATAGGGAGGAGGGGAAGATTACTTTTCTGTTCGCTTACGCTCTGGGCAAGGCACAGCGCATTATGATGGGATTGCGCGATGAAGTTTCCAAGTTCTACACGCACGGCGCGGTGCATAACGTAAATAAGGCGCTGCGAGAGCAGTGGCCCGATTTGCCGCCCGATGAGCTCATTACTCGTGATACCAAGCCCGCCGACCTCGCGGGGCAGATAGTGATTGCGCCGTTATCCGCAGCGGGCAGCACGTGGATCAGAAGGTTTACCCCGCGCGCAGCGGCGTTCGTGAGCGGCTGGATGATGCTTCGCGGTACGCGTCGCCGCCGAAATACCGATACGGGCTTCGTTCTCAGCGATCATGCCGATTGGGAGGGCCTTAACGGTGCGGTGCAACAAACCGGCGCTCAACGGGTGTTCGTTACCCACGGTTACACTTCGGTGTACGCCGGGTATCTGCGCGAAACGGGATTGGACGCACATGAGGCGGACACCGAATATACGGGTGATGAGGGTTCTGAAAGTGAAAAAGAAGAAAAGGAATGAAGCACTTTACCCGACTTTTTACGCGGTTAGATTCTACCACCAAAACCAACGTGCGTATAGCCGCATTAAAGGCGTATTTTGACGCCGCACCCGATGAGGATAAGCTGTGGGCCATCGCTCTGTTTTCGGGGAACAGACCCAAAAAACCGGTGAATTCCACGCAATTAAGGGAGTGGGCGGCCGAGGTGGCGCAATTGCCGCTTTGGCTGTTCGAGGAAACGTATCATATTGTGGGCGATTTGGCCGAGACTATGGCGCTGATTGTTCCGCCCGGCGGAGGACAATCGCAGGTGTCGCTCAGCACGCTCATGAACGAGTTGGTGGCGCTCAAACCCAAAAGTGACGAGGAAAAAAAGGCGTACGTGCTCAAACGTTGGTACGAGTTCGATACCCGCGAAAAGTTCGTATTCAATAAGTTACTCACCGGCGGCTTTCGTATGGGGGTGAGCCGTAAACTTACGGTGAAGGGACTGGCG
>PXEK01000148.1 GCA_003564735.1 Cryomorphaceae bacterium | reverse complement strand
GGGCGGAATCCAAATTTCCAATTCAGCCTCTTTTTGTTTAGCGTCTTGATTCAATAAAGCCTCGTAGTTTTTCAAACGAGCTTTACCTTTAGATTGGCGACCTTTTTGGCCTTTTCTAACCCATTCGAGCTCTTCTTGAAGCGCTCTTTGGCGTTTTGATTCCTGTTTCTCCTCTTGTTGTAAACGTTTCGACTTTTGATCTAACCATGAAGAGTAATTTCCTTTGAAGGGAATGCCTTCTCCACGATCCAGCTCTAAAATCCAACCCGCTACATTATCTAAGAAATAGCGGTCGTGAGTTACGGCAATTACGGTGCCCTTGTAATCTTGCAAGTGGCGCTCCAACCATAAAACCGATTCGGCATCTAAGTGGTTGGTAGGCTCATCAAGTAGTAAAATATCGGGTTTTTGAAGCAACAAACGGCAAAGAGCAACACGTCGTTTTTCTCCACCGGAGAGTACCTCAATTTTTTTATCTTCATCAGGGCAGTTCAGCGCATCCATAGCACGTCCTAAAACTTGGTTGATTTCCCAAGCGCCCGCCGCCTCAATTTCATCTTGTAGTTCGCCTTGTCGAGCCATGAGTTTCTCCATTTTGTCAGGATTCTCATAAACCTCGGGCTTTTCAAAACTCTTGTTTATTTCCTCATATTCGTTGAGCAAAGCCATGGTTTCGCCCACACCTTCTTTAACTACATCCAAAACCGTTTTACTTTCGTCAAGTTCGGGTTCTTGTTCTAAAAATCCAACCGAATAACCCGGTGAAAAAACCACATCACCACGATAGCTTTCGTCTTTTCCCGCTATAATGCGTAAAAGGGACGATTTTCCCGCGCCATTCAAACCCAAAATACCAATTTTGGCTCCATAGTAAAACGACAGGTAAATATCTTTTAATACTTCTTTATTTGGTGGATGTACTTTCGATACACCTTGCATCGAAAAAATAATCTTTTTATCGTCTGACATGAGTTGAAATTTTTGCCCTGCAAAGGTGCAATTTTTTTGGTCAGAACCGAAACCACCGAACGTGGTTTCCCCGAAGTTTTAGCCGCATTTTAGAATTGCGGTTAATTATTCAAATTAGATTGCATTGTCTCGGTGATAAATGTGAGGGAAAGTTTGAATTGCCTTTATTCGAAATCCGGTGCACGTTTTTGGGAATTGTAGCTTTCAGCCTAATGAATAGGGGCAATTTGGTTTGAGGTAAATTGAAAAATGCTGAATTTCAATTATGTTATTTTTTGAAAAGTCGTTGAAGGTAAGGTAAAAAGGTCAAACCGTAATTGATACTCTTCATCCACCCCGAATCAGCAATGGCGGGTTTGGTTCTGAGAAAATATTTCAAAATTCCTTGGGCAAAAGTACCACTGTCGAAACCTTCTTCGGATATGCCGAACTCTGCTTCTACTCTAGTCATTAGGAGTGTCTTACGCAGCGCTAACTCTTTTTCTTTGAGTTTTACTAAGCGCATTTTGTCCTCAATCAACAAATCTAAATCTTCGATAGATTGCAAATTTGAAAGTGAAGTGTCTAATGTTTTCGTTTTCGGATAATCCATTTTAATAGTATTAATCGTATTGGGTTTGTTATGAGCGTATTTTTGAAAATCACCCCAATGAAAATCAGCAATAAGTTAAAAGCCCCTGTTATGAAAAAGCCTAATGCATAACTGTTGAGCATTTCGCCAATAAGAAATGAGAGACCGATCCCCAAAAATAGCAATGTGGTCAATACGGCTAACGCCAAGATGAAAGCGCCACTAAATCGTGCGCCCAAAGTAGTGATGAGATCATAGGTGTTGAGCTGTAGTAGTTCAATGCGTAACTCGAAATATTCGCGTAGTACGCGTTGAAAATGATGTATCTCTTCTTTAATTTCGTTCATTGTAGCGATTTTAATGTTTGCACAAACGGGGGCTTTGTCATTTCAAGCTTAATGTATCATATTCTTTTCACACTTTTGAGAAAGAATATGTATCGCAATTGATAATTTTTGCATAAAACAAAATTTTATTTTCGATTTAATCAACAAAAAACTATTGAAAGATTAAAGCTGAAACGTTAATCTTTCAATAGTCAAAATAGTCAATTACTTAGCGGCCTCTTTTTTCAACTTATCTATCTCCTTTACTAAAGAGTCCACCTTTGCATAAATTTCTTCTTTGGTTTCTTTTCCGGTTTGCTTTTCGATAACCTCTACAGCCTTATCTTTTAGACTTTCCAATTGATCCAAAAGATCTTTTAGTTTGTCCTCGGCTGCGCTTTTCCAACCTTCCATGTTTTTCTTAGATAAGAATTCTGAAGTTTGAGCTTTCAGCGATTCAAGTTCTTTAAGGATATCCTCAGCTTTGTGGCTAAGTCTGTTTCTAGTTTCCTGACCACTATGCGGTGCTAAAAGAATTCCGGCGGCAAGACCTGCCGCTGCTCCTGCAATACCTGCTAATAAAATATCTGTTCCTCTACTCATAATTATTTAATTTTTAGTTCCCAATATAAACATAAGAATCATGCCGAAAGTATAGTAAGTGTGTGTACTTTGATGGGCTTACTTGTGTTATGTCATGCACATTCACGATACAAAAGTACATATAATAAGGTAATTGGAATACGTTGTAAAAGTCGGCAAAAGGAGAGGTCTTAAACAAGAACCCCGATTTTCATCTAAGTAGGGGGCGGGTGTGTGGACGAGAGCCGTGTAAATAATTCTCGTAAGCGTAAATTTTTTTCTACAGAATAAAAGACTTTATCGCGAACTTATGTGCATATACTGCTTTAATCGAACTACGGCACGAGTGTTGTCTCTACAGGGGAAAATAATAAATACAAATAATTATGTCAAACAAAAGCAGAAAGAGATTAGAAACGATAGATATAGAAAGTCCTAAACCCAGAAGTTTGGAAATGAATACAGGGTTATCTGAAGCACAGCGAACCGAAATTGCAGAAGGTTTAAAAAAAGTGCTGGCTGATTCATATTGCTTGATGCTCATGTCTCACAATTATCATTGGAATGTAAAAGGGATGCATTTCCATACTATTCATGAAATGACTGAGGAGCATTACACCGAGCTTTTTGAAGCTATTGACGTCATTGCGGAGCGAATTAGAGCGTTGGGTCATCTTGCTCCGGGTACACTTTCAGAATTTAATGATTTAACGAGTATCAATATTCCCAATTCAGATTTAAGCGAAATGGAAATGGTGGCAGACTTACTCGAGGCTCATGAAGCGATAACGAGAAGCTTACGCAACGCATTAGCTCCGGCTGATGAGGCAGGTGACGAGGCTACCCTTGATCTTATTACTGAACGTTTAGATTTTCACGAGAAAACATCTTGGATGTTTAGAAGTATGTTGGAGAGGTAAACTTCAGTATATTGAATAGTGATTGTGAAACTGAGCCGTTTTAGGCTCTTTAAATCTGAAGTATGAAATCTAGAAGAGTGAGAGTAAGGTTATTTTTGATGATTCTGTTACTTGCCGCAACAACATATGTGATTATAGCAACTACAGGAATCTTCGTTGAAGAGGAGACTCACGTTTTGGTTGAGCCTAGCGCTGATGAACACGTAACCGATGAAGCTGTAGATGCAGATATTCTCTACGAACTTAGAGCAGAGATGCAGGAACGAATCGAAGAAGAAAACGCGTATTTGCAGAAACTCAAAAAAGTTGAAAAGAGAGAAAACTTTGAAGCAAAGGTTAATGAATTTAGAAACTATTTGAATCAGTCCGGTGAGCGTCTATTAGAAATGAATGAGTCGGAACTGGAACAAATGAGAACAGAGATTAACGTGCGTCATCAAGCCATTGAAAATCTACAAAAACAATAGGTATGGAATCTTTATTGCAAATAATGAATAAATGGAGAGAAGAAGGGTATGATAAACAAATTACTTTTGACGAATCGGGAAATCCCTCAGTTGAAGGGAAAAATTTATCAAAAGCAGATATTTCAATTGATAAAACTGAACGATTTGAAGGAAATTCAAACCCATCAGATATGTCAATTCTCTACGCTGTCTCTCATGAAGGTGAGAAATTGGGAATAATTGTAGATAATTATGATCCCAAAGCAGAAAGTAAGGTGAGTCTTTACTTACGGGATATTCAATAGAGAGTGTAGAGAAAAACACCCTTCTAAAGTTAAAACATAATGCAGTTCAGTATAACCTGAACTGCATTTTTTTATTCAATCGGAAATTCTTTTTTAATCTGTTCAATCCAATCTAATACTCTCTCCTCGGTGAGCTCATCTTGATTATCTTCATCAATAGCCAAACCCATAAATTTTCCGTCCTCGGTTTCTGCTTTCGATTCGTCGTGTTCATAACCTTCTGTTGAGGTATAACCAATCAATTTACCTCCGTTTTCTAGAACAACTTTACCTAAAATGCCAACACCGTCAATAAAATACGTGCTGTATCCATATTGATCGCCTAATCCGAAAATGGCAATAGTTTTACCGCTAAAGTCAATTTCTTTAAAATCTTCGAAAAAGTCATCCCACGCACTCACCAATTCTCCGTCGTGCCAGGTTGAGAGTCCGATGATGATTTTGTCATAGCGGTCGAAGTCGCTTTTATCAATATCGTAAGCGTCTAAAAGTTCTACTTTATCTTGACCTATTTGTTCCTGTATCATTTCGGCAACAGCCTCGGTACAACCGGTGTCTGATCCGAAAAACAATCCAATTTTCTCCATATAATGAGTGCTGTTTTCTTGTTTAACTAATGCGCAAAATTAACTCCTACGGGCTGAAAAGAAACTGATGATTGTCATCATTTACGCTATTCTTCAAAAAGAAACCGATTGGGCGAAATTAAGTTCTCCTTAACCGCATAAATCACAATACCCGCCGTATTCTTGATGCCCAGTTTTTGCATGATGTTTTTGCGGTGGGTCATAACGGTATGGGCACTTAGGTATTGGTCTTCGGCAATTTGTTTATTGGTTTTACCTTTAGCAATTTCGCGTATAATGTCAATTTCTCTGGCAGATAATTTTATCGGGTCACATGAAAAGACCTTATCTCCTTGCCCGGGATTGTTTAGGGACTCTAGAATTTTTCCGCAATAAAAATTCTCCTTCGAGTGAGTGCTATGAATACTGTCGAGTATTTCATTTTTGTCGCAACTCTTGAGAATGTGTCCTGATATACCGGCTTGCATGGCGCGCCTCACAAGGTTTCTCTCGGCATATTCTGTGATGGCGACAAATTGTATTTCGGGCTTTTGCGATTTTATTTTTTGAATGTCTGAGGTCTTAAACTTATGCGAAAGGTAATCGATAAGCACAACATGGGGGCTGAGTTCGCAAACATCGTCATAGAGCTTGTCAGCTTCGATGATTTCGCCAATTACATCAATGCCCGGTTCATTTCCCAGGATGGTTTTAAGCCCCTCTCTGGCAAGTAAATGTGAGTCGGCTAACACTACTTTTATCGCTTCCATTATTTAGACCAATTCTTAATAAGCAAAAGTAGAATAAAATTCCGGGCTGTTGTCAACATTGGCGAGAAATATATTTTTTCATGCCCCGGAATATTTCGCTAAGCATTTGTCGGTTCTGAAAGTTAAAGGACATAGGTCTCGCCTTGTTCAGCACAAACCGTGTTATCGAAAATAGCTTTT
>PXEK01000145.1 GCA_003564735.1 Cryomorphaceae bacterium | reverse complement strand
TTTTTCGTTTTTTCTTTTTGGTCAGAGCCGGCTCCTTCGCCTTTCGCCGTTCCGGGGCGTATCGTAGTATCGGGCAGCGTAGTGTCGCTCTGTGCAGAAACATCAAAGATTGCGCACAGACTGAATAAAAGCGATATAACGAATATTTTTTTCACGCTTACGGATTGAGTAAATCCAATATTTGGGATAAGTCGTCATCATTTTCAAAATCGATGATGATTTTGCCGGTTCCCTTATCGGTTTTTTTCACTTGCAGGGGCTTGTCTAAAATGCGTTGTAATTCCAAAACATGCTTTTGCTGTTCGAAGGATAATTCGGCCTTTTTCAACGAACCTTTTTTCTTAGGGCCTTTTTTCTCATCTTTTTTTGAAGCTTGAGCGAGCTTTTCAACATCTCTCACGCTTAGGTCTTTATCCAAAATCATCGTCAGTATTTCACTGATGCGTTTTTCCTCACCCACTGTAATGAGTGCGCGTGCGTGACCCATGGATATTTTTTTGTCGCGAAGCGCTATTTGCACGTCGGCGGGGAGTTTAAGCAAACGCAAGAAGTTGGTTACCGTAGCCCGGCCTTTACTCACTTTTTTGCTCAATTGCTCTTGAGTGAGGTCACACTCGTCCATCAACCGCTGATAGCTCACAGCAACCTCCATAGCGTTGAGGTTTTCGCGCTGTATATTTTCCACCAAAGCCATTTCGAGCATGGCTTCATCATTGGCGATTCGTATAAACGCGGGAATGGTTTTGAGTCCGGCTTTTTGTGAAGCTCTAAAGCGGCGCTCACCGGATATGAGGTGGAACGTCCCCGATTCGTCGGCCATTCTCACTGTCACAGGCTGGATGATACCGTGAACTTTTATCGACTCTGCCAGTTCGTTCAAGGCCTGTTGGTCAAATTCTGTTCGGGGCTGAAACGGGTTGGTTTCGATATCACTCAGGGGAATTTCAGCCACGGTGCCCGGAGTAATTTCCGGTTCTGACCGTAATTCTGCAGAATCTAATCGTTCTTCTTGGTTGAGTAGAGCACTCAATCCGCGTCCTAAAGCTTTCTTTTTTTGTGCAGCCATTATTCTGTATCAATAATTTTATCGCTATTATCAATTTTTGTCATGTTGTTGTTTTGCAGTATTTCACGCGCCAAATTCAAGTAATTGATTGCGCCTTTACTGCTGGCATCATGCATAATGATGCTTTCACCGTGGCTGGGAGCCTCGCCCAGTTTTGTATTGCGGTGAATGACGGTTTCAAAAACGAGGTCTTGAAAGTGCATTTTAACTTCCTCAACTACTTGGTTGGCGAGTCGCAATCTGCGGTCATACATGGTGAGGAGCATGCCTTCGATATTAAGGTCTTCATTTAATCCCGATTGTACTATTTTAATGGTATTGAGCAGTTTACCCAACCCCTCTAGAGCGAAATACTCACATTGTACGGGAACGATGACAGAGTCTGCCGCCGTAAGGGCGTTTACGGTGATGAGTCCCAAACTGGGGGAGCAGTCAATAATCACCAAGTCGTACTTTTCTTTAACTTTTGAGAGTGCCCTGCGCATCATTCTTTCGCGATTGGGCAAGTTAATCATTTCAATTTCTGCACCTACTAAATCAATGTGAGAGGGGAGGATATCCAAATTTGGTGAATCGGTGTTGAGGATGATATCTTCGGGTTCTACCTCATTGATGATACATTCGTAAATTCCCGTTTTAATATTTTTGGGTTCAAGCCCTACACCCGATGTGGCATTGGCTTGAGGGTCGGCATCGACCAAAAGCGTTTTGTATTCGAGCGCGCCCAAGGCCGCCGATAAATTTATTGCCGTGGTGGTTTTTCCCACTCCTCCTTTTTGATTTGCTATTGCAATGATTTTTCCCATACTGCCTGCTCCTTAACGGTTATTTCTTTCTCTAATTACTTATTTAAACATATCGGGGTTGTGAGGTGTTCCCAAATCAGTTTATTTTGCATTTCCATAATAGGTGACGTTGAAGGTTTAGTGAATTCCTATTTCGTCGGCCTATTGCAAATGCAAAGAAAAGAAATTTATTGCCTGCTCGGTCAATATTTACGCCGAATTAAAGCAGGTGTTTTGAACAAAATAATTTTATATTTTAAATGATTACCATTGTAAACGGAACCAACAGAATAGGCAATTTGACAAGTGTATTTTCATTGCACGTTGAAAAGTTGTTGAAAAACAAAACGGACGAACCCGTAGAACTCATCAATTTAGAAAAACTCCCGAGGGACTTTGCTTTTCACAATGAGGTGTACGGCAAGAGTGCTCCTGAGTTTACCGAGATTATTGAACAAAAAATAGAGCCTGCGCAAAAGTTTTTATGGCTTTCTCCCGAATACAACGGCGGTTTTCCCGGCGTTTCCAAAACTTTTATTGATGCGGTGAAACCGGCAAGGTTTAAGGGGAAAAAGATTGCGTTTGCAGGCGTATCGGCAGGTCGTACCGGGAATGCTCGCGGAATGGATCAGCTCACCGCAGTAGCCAATTATTTGGGAATGCATGTTATGCCTTTTAAGCCGGCCATCAATAACATCAACGGTTTGCTCACCGAAGGTAAAATTACCGATGAAGAAACATTGAAGTTATTCGACTCATTTACCGATGATTTTTTGAAGTACTGATATTGAGTCCCCGTCAATTGATAAATATAAAAAACCCCGGAGCATGTGTAGCATCCTGCCGGGGTTTTATTTTATTGTGAACTTGTTTACGTTCTACTTCGTGCCGTCGAAAGAACCTTCTAATTCAACCCCTGAGGAAATAAGCTCATAGTAAAAAGTGAGTTGGTTTCCTTCCACTTTGCCCGTGGCACTTATCGTGTACTCCGATCCGTCAATCGTTCCCGATTGCTCAGGAGCAACAAAGTTGTTGGCTGTCACTTCAGCCATGAAGGAGGGCAGCCCGGCCGGGCGAATGGTGATGTCTGTACTTCCTGTAGCTCTTTCTACTTCAACTTTCCCGCCGCCGGTAGTAAAGCCGGTGAATTCTCCTTCGTATTCGCCTTCCATACCGCGAACTAAAATGGATAAACGTGCCACATCATCATCGCGCTCTTTTCTCGAAAAACCTTGCATAACTACGCCGTAATAACCGGGGGAGGAGTAGGCTTTGGACGGACTTTCCTCAGTGGAGGTGGTGCCGTCACCGAAGTCCCAAAAGTAAGACCGTGTGTTTTCAGAGTTGTTTGTGAAGGTGATGGTTTCATTTACATCCACTACGGTGCTGCTTGCCGAAATTTCTGCTTCAGGCGTTCGCCGACAGCTGAGCGCCGTGAGTATAATCAATGCGTAGAATAGGTATTTTTTCATGTCTATTGGTTTTTAGTTTTTGGTTATGGTCTTTTTGTCCCCGTAAAATTGCCTTCTAATTCATTGCCAAATACTGTAATGGTATAGTCGATCGAGAGCTCATCATCGGCAAGCGTTCCTGAACCTTTTATGTTTCCGGAGATGCCTTGATAACTTGCAGTCTGTTCGGGAATAGTAATGGTATTACCGGAAATAACTCCGTCAACATCAGCTATTTCGAGAAGAATTTTAATATCGAGCGGACCACTGCCTTTTTCTATGACCAGTGTGCCTTCTTCTTCCGGTACGCCGGTGTATTCACCATCGTAGGTGCCTTCGTAATCCTCATTTGTTTTTTCGCCATTTTCATTTTCCGACTCTTTTTCATTAACTTTTACGTTTAATGTTGCACGATCTTCTTTTTTCTCGTTGCCGGAATAGGCCGTTAAGACTACGGTGTAGTCGCCGGCGGTAGAGTAGGACTTCACGGGCTCTCTTTCAACGGATATAGAACCGTCACCAAACTCCCATAAATAGCTTTCAGAATCTTCAGATGTATTCGAAAATGTGATATTTTCACCTACTTCCACCTCAGTTTTGTCGGCACTGATTCGAGCAACAGGCTCCGAGGTACAAGAAATGAAAAATATCGACAAAAGGCCTACCAAGAATAGAAAGTGTGTTTTCATGGGTCTTATTTTTTTAAGTTGGAGTTATCTAAATTTTGCAAAAGACAAATATAGCCTTTTTTTAAATGTGCATTTTTTTTGGATATGTTTTTTTTAATAAACTGTCACTTTTTGATTTCCATCATATAGGCCTTTAGCTTTTGTCCTTTGCGAGAAATTTTTTAAACGGTTCATCCGGAGCAGTTAGCTTTTAGCACTTAGCCTTTAGTGGTAAATCCTAACTGCCCCCTCATGAAATAGCTTGACGTGTTTAACCCCTAAACGCTAAAGGTTGTGGAAAACATTTCCTGTTCATATTTATTGAGGTGATTTACATTTGCTTTGTCAGGATAAGCGGAGGAGAGCTCTGTCGGGGAACAACTTTCCAAGGAATGTTCTTGTCCAACGGAAAAGGCGGGTGGCCTAAAGAGGTTTAGGTCACCCTTTCCCAAAAAGCACTTTTCTGTTGTCTTATGCTCCTAAAAACCTTAATCATTTTCAGCAAAATTAAATAATTTACGTACCGGTCTGTTTTTGGTATCAGCTAAGCTGTTTTCAACTCAATAGGGCTTACCCATTTGAGTCCTTCTTGCTTCCTTATCAGATCATAATTATTCAGAGCAGCCTTGACTCCTTTAGCTACACCTTTAGGCGCGCTATTGCGTACTGCTCTTAGCCCCTGAGCCCTGCGCTCCCAACTCACCCTTCTTTCCTGATGATGGTAATGCCGTCTCTCACGGGAATGAGCACGTTACTCACGCGCGAATCGTTTTGTATAATTTCGTTGAACGCTCGCAATGCTACGGTGTCGTTGTCGTTCTCCTTTGGGTTGGTGACTTTGCCGCTCCAAAGTACGTTGTCGGCAATGATTACCGCACCGGGTTTCAGGTCGTCAATAAGCAGGTTGTAGTAGTTGATGTAGTTTTCCTTATCGGCATCTAAAAATACCAAATCCCAGTCTTTATTGAGCTTCGGAATCACCTCCAATGCGGTACCGACATGCAGGTGAATTTGTTTTTCTTTATCGCCTTGTTCAAAATACCTCTCTTGAATGGCTTTGAGTTCCTCATTATTGTCAATGGTGTGGACTTCACCGCCTTTGGTCAGACCCTCCTTCCAGCACAGTGCCGAGTATCCGGTGTACGTTCCGATTTCCAAAACGTATCGGGGAGCAATCAATTTACTCAACATGGCGAGTAATCTGCCTTGGTAAGATCCCGCCAACATCCGGGGCTTGAGTACCTTCAGGTGGGTTTCACGGTTGAGTTTTTCCAGAAGCTCGGGTTCTTGGTCGGTATGAGCCTCGGCATACTTTTCTATTTTTTCATCTATAAACTCTGCGTACATAACGTGCTTTTTAATTTGTTTCGTCAATAATGGTGTTGTCTTGCAAATGCAAATGTAAATAACGTGCGGCGGCCGGTGTGCAGCGGGTTACATCAACACTTTTCAGGTTTTCTACTTTGCCGAATATGGGCTGCATGGTAACGGCGTTGCCGGCGATTACTAAAACAATGTGACCGCCGTTTAGTTCCTCGGTAAAGCGTTCCAGTTTATCGGTGAGTTGTTCGCTAAAGTACAGTCGTATGCTAACGGTTTCGCCTTCTTCGGCTATTTCGTCGGGGGGGGCGCTTAGTGACAAAGGCACAAAATCATGGGTGTAAACGCCAATTTCTTTAGGTTGATGTTGT
>PXEK01000397.1 GCA_003564735.1 Cryomorphaceae bacterium | reverse complement strand
TTTCTTGTAAGCCCCGCCACTTCACCTGCAGCGTCATATCAGCTCACAGCTCACAGCTCACAGCTCACGCAGCTCCGGCCGCAGGCCGTCCCGACTTAGAGCTTTCGGAATTTCAATTCGGCTAAAAACTAGTGTTCGAGAACAGCTCACGGTTCCGGTTCCCTGTAAGCCCCGCCACTTCACCTGCAACGAGTCCCGCTTTTCGCTTTTCGCTTCACGCTTCTCTGCGCTTTGACTCTCTTCTCCTGCACCTTCTCCTCCGCCTCAACCTCGTCCTTGTCCTCGACCTTGACCATGCCCTCCGCCCTCCGCTCTTGGCTCTCAGCCCCTGCGTCTCTGCGCTCCCAAACCTCCTTTTAAATACCTCAATGTTCAAAACATTTTCACCTTAATCGTTCATCAGTCGGGAGAGAAACTACTTTTGACAGTATTATGAAACCCGACGGAATTGAAAACACAAACATAGCGGTTGTTTACGGCGGAGACTCCTCAGAGTACGACGTGAGTGTAAAAAGTGCTGCCGTAATTATTGATGAATTGCGTAAAACCGGGGCTCGCGTGTATCCCGTGCATGTGAAAGGCACAGGGTGGGAGTGCAGGCTCGACGGTGTGCACGTACCGATCGATAAAAATGATTTTTCTTTCACTACGCAAACTCAAAATAAGGTTGTTTTTGACCTTGCGGTAATTATGATTCACGGCACGCCGGGAGAAGACGGAAAAATTCAAGGCTTTTTTGATGTTACGGGGGTGAAGTACACCTCTTGCGGACAAATTGCTGCGGCGCTTACTTTTGATAAAATGGCGTGTTCGGCGTTGCTGAAGCGATTCGGCATTACCCTGCCCAACGCCGTTTACCTCAATAAAGACGACCATTGGGATGCCGAGGTGATTATTCAAAAAACCGGTTTACCCTGTTTTGTGAAGCCCAATAGAGCGGGGAGTAGCTTTGGAATAACAAAGGTGAAAGAGGTGGGAGAGCTTAATGACGCCGTCAAATACGCTTTCACCTTCGATAGTAAAGTGATTATTGAACAGTGTATTACGGGACGAGAAGTCACATGTGGAGTTCATGATTTGGAGGGTGTTCCAAGAGCGCTGCCGCTTACGGAAATCAAATCAAAAAACGAATTTTTCGATTACAACGCTAAGTATGAAGGCGCCAGCGAGGAAATCACTCCGGCTGAGGTGAGTCCGAATATCACGGAATACGTCCAAGCGCAGTCTCGTGAGATTTACAATATCCTCGACTTAAAAGGCGTGGCACGTGTCGATTACATTCTGCAAGACGGAGTACCGTACTTCATAGAGGTCAATACCGTTCCCGGGATGTCGAAGCAAAGTATTATACCCCAACAAATTGAAGCCACCGGAGAGACACTGACAAAATTTTTGGAACGTTGGGTGGTGCGTACACTTGAGAGGTAGAAGCAAAATACCTCGCGTTGTTATTTGTACTCGCAAGTTCCCACCTATTTAAACTTCAAAATCCCCTCCCGAGACAAATCACAATTGTACCATTCCTTGCTGATTTCCGCACCTACTTTTTCGTAGAGTTTTTGTGCTTCGGTATTCCAATCGAGCACCTGCCAGCGCATGCGGTGACAATTTTGCTGTTTGGCCACATCAACCGTTTTTTTCAAGAGTTGAGAGCCAATACCGTTGTTTCGATATTCGGGCTTCACATATAAATCTTCCAAATACAAACTTTTACCTACCCAAGTCGAATAAGTGTAATAGTACAACGACATGCCCACCGTTTCGCCGTTAACAACCGCCGTAAAAAACTCGAAGTAATCCATGTCCTCTCGCATACGCTCAACGGTGTTGGTTACCGCATGGGGTTGTTTTTCAAAAATTGCCAGTCCCTTAATGAGTTCCAAAACCGCGGGTAAATCCTTTTCGGTTCCTTCATTGATGATTATTTCCATAACAAGACAAGAATGTTTTTTAAAACCTAAATTTACATGCACTTACACGGCGGCGAGAGTCGTATTTCCGTGTGCTCGGGCAAATGTTTTTTTATTTGAGCCTGCTCTTCTTTTTTGTGTAAAATTTGTTGTAGGTCAACAACTTCTAAGTTTTTTAAGTGAACAAACTCGGCAGGTAGGTGGGCTATGAGGTTACTCCAAACCGATAGAACTTTGAGTCGGTGTAATTGAGATAACTCGGCAGGCAATTCCTCCAGATCATTTACACCCAGCCTAAGAACCTCCAAGTGTTGGAGTTGGCCTAATTCCGCAGCCACTTTTTTGAGTTTATTCCGCATGATGTTCAATTCTCTCAACGATTTGAGTCGGGCGATTTGTGGCGGAATTTCTTCAATTTTGTTCCGTTTCAAATTGAGCGTGCGCAAATTCGTAAGCTCAAACACCTCTTTCGGTATTTCCCGATATCTCTTTCGCGTTAATTTGAGGTGATAAACATGCTCCTTATTTTTGAGCGCTTCGTCTAAGTCTTTGTAAACCTTATTGGTATCATGGTCAGAACCGAACCCGAGCCGAGGCAAAAGCAACGAACAGAGCAAGAAGAGAGCAACGGACTTAGTCATACACTCAGAATGGATTTAGCTCGATTTTGATCGAGTTTAAGTTGTTCTACAAGCTGTTGTGAATCGTCGAATTTCACCTCGTCGCGAATGCGTTTTATGAACGAGGTCGTTATTTTCTTGTTGTACAAGTCGGCCTCAAAGTCGAACAGATGTACCTCTATTTTTTGTGTTTTCTCTCCGGATACGGTAGGATTTTGGCCAATGTTGAGCATGCCGTTATACTCAGTTCCTTCGACACGCACTTTAACGGCATAAACCCCATTGCCCGGAATAAGCTTATCGGGGTAGTCCACATGAATATTGGCCGTTGGAAAACCAAAAGTACGCCCCAATTTTTTCCCTTTTACCACCGTACCCGTGATGGAGTAGGTGTACCCGAGGTAAGTGTTGGCTTTTTCGGGATTCCCGTTTTTTAATGCTTTACGAATTTTTGTAGAGCTCACATTGGTGTCTTCAATGTCTAAAGCCGAAATTTCCTCGACTTCAAATTCGTAAATGCGCGCCAACTCTTGCAAATACTCAAAACTGCCCTCACGATTCTTCCCAAACCGGTGATCGTAACCGATGACCAATTTTTTTGTGTGGAGTTGATTGACCAGTATTTCACGAACATAATCGATAGACTCGGTACGAGAAAACTCCGCGGTAAAAGGATGGATTATAAGGTGCTGAATACCTGCTTTTTCTAATTGACGTATTTTCTCACTTTGCGTATTGAGCATTTCCAAGTTTACCCCCGGCTGCAGCACTTTTCGCGGGTGGGGATAAAAGGTGAGTAAAACAGTTTCGCCGTCTATTTGTGCGGCGGCTCGGTTAAGTTGCGATAGAATTTTGCGGTGGCCCAGGTGAACACCGTCAAATGTACCAATAGTTACGGTGGCATTGTTGACTTTTCCGAATTCTGAAATATTGTTGTAAACCTTCACAAATCGCTTTTTTCTTGCAATGTGCAAAGTTGATAAAAACCGGCATACCCACTCGGCTCGGTCTTGTTATTTTTTGTTGGCTTTAAAGAGAGTTTACCATTGTTTTTGCCAGGCTTTCTCCTAAATCGGCAACTATTATTTCTGCTTCATGTTACCTTTGCAGAGCAATGGCGGTTCTGACCAAAAAAATGAAGATTTTAGCGGTATGGAATGGCATAAGCGGTTTGTAGAAAACTCTGACGTTTAAATTGGAATCAAAGGGAAGGAAATTACGAAACTAGAAAATAAAAAATAATGCGATTAGCCTCATGGAATGTAAACGGCATAAGAGCCGTGATGAAAAAAGATTTTACTGAATCACTCTCAAAACTGAATTGCGACGTTTTGTGTTTGCAGGAAACCAAAGCACAAGATGACCAGGTTGTTGAGGCTTTGGAGCCGGTGAACGGGTATCACGTTTTTTCAAACTCTGCCGTGCGCAAAGGGTATTCGGGCACGGCAATTTTATCAAAGGAAAAGCCGGTGAACGTGCTCCCTGACATGGGTATTGCCGAGCATGATGAGGAGGGCAGAATATTAACGGCCGAGTTTGACACATTTTATTTGGTCAATACCTACGTTCCCAACTCGGGGAATAATTTGGTGCGGCTGGATTACCGCAAAAAGTGGGATGCCGATATGGCAGATTACCTCACCGATTTAAATAAACACAAGCCGGTCATTCTTTGCGGCGATTTGAATGTTTGCCACCAAGCGATTGACATTGCCCGTCCCGAGGCCAATTACAATAAATCCGCAGGGTACACGCAGACAGAAATTGACGGCTTGAGTGAAATCATCAATCGTGGTTTTACCGATTCGTGGCGCAATGCCCACCCCGATGAGGTGAAGTATTCGTGGTGGAGTTACAGGGGAGGAGCCCGTCAAAAGAATATCGGCTGGAGGTTAGATTACTTTTTGGTGAATAATGACCTTATGAACAAGGTTCAAGACACCTTTATCGATAATGATGTTTTAGGCTCAGACCATTGCCCGGTGGGACTAACGTTGGGGCTGTGATGAGGGGTTATTTGAGGCGGACTATTTTTTGATTATTTTTTGAACCTGTCTATGGTTCACGGAGGTAACTTCAATGAAATAGATTCCGGCCGGGAACGGATGTAAATCCATTTGATACCTTTGAGTGTCGGGTACTTTTTTTACCTGCAATAAGCGACCCGCAAAATCGCGTAACGTGAGTGTGAGATTTTCAGGTTCCGTGGTTTCAATAAAGAGAATATCATTGGCGGGGTTAGGGTAAACCTTAATTCGGAAGTTACTTGATGTCATGCTTTTCGAAGAAGTAAACTTTTCTAAAGTGAAAGCATTTCGTTTTTCTACTAAAAAGTCGGAGTCATTAATATAGATGCCGTAATCATAAACTCCCGGGGTGTGGTTTTTGTTAAATGTATATTGGGCCTCGAGGGTCACGGAATCAACTACTCTTGAATTGTCGGGTAAAATATAGGTAAACGTATTATCGCGAAGGAGTGCCTGAATAATGGAGTCGGGTGGATATAATGTATAGTCAGTTTTAAAAGTTGTAATGGTGAGCGTAACGGTTTCTCCCTGTGCGGCCATGTCGGGTGATACGCTCACAATTTCGGGTGCGGTTCCTTTTCGCGGCAACAATTCAAACGAACGAGAATGGCGAATAAAAATAGGTACTTCGAGGTAGTTACTGATATATTGTATGTGATAAAAACCGGTGGAAAGGGTGGAGTCGAGTATGAACACGCCTTCAATTGTGGTATCATTGATGACGTGAAAAGTTTGAGCCGCAGTAAAATCGCTCGTATTATCGCTTAGCAGCATTAAAATATTTGTATCATATTGACTGAATTGAGTTGCCTTTCCCGTAACCGTGATGTTTACGGTATCTCCTATTCGCGCATATTCGGGGGTGGAGCGAACAATATCAGGCATTTCATCACCCAAACGGGAAGTGAGTCGAAAAGCATTCTTAAGATCTAAACTCACAGTAGGTTGGGAGAGAGCGTTACGTACATTTAAGTCATACCACCCGGGTGGGTCTTGATATGAGAAAGCAAAAGTCACTTCCATAAGTTCGTCACTCTTTACATCTACATCGAAAGAATTAGCAAAAACATAATGGTCTTGATTTGTCAAGATAATTATAAATGTGTCTTGCGTGAATTGTGTACCGCTGCCTGTTATGGCCACTCTTACCGTATCATTTTGTCCCGCGGAATCCGGCGCTAACGAGAGCAAACTTTGGGCGATTGATAATTGTACGAAACATATCAT
>PXEK01000356.1 GCA_003564735.1 Cryomorphaceae bacterium | reverse complement strand
CGTAAAACTGATCTCCTTTTCGTAAAATTTGCTTCCCCAGCAAAAAACTAAAACCAAAGTATGCAACTGCTATAGCTGTGAGGGCTACCAGTCCTATTTGAACTTCTTTCTTCAAAACAATTATTTTTAGCGTAAATATGATTGCCGTATTCTTCTTTTGAGTTTCAACCTAAAAATCCCTGCAACTCTTACACTTTCAACTTCTCCCCGTGATTATTTGTCAATACACTGGCGGATATTGAGAGGTACTCAAACCGGAAAACACGCTATTTCAACAAATCTCTTGCTTGGGACAAAGGAATACGTTTTTCTTGAAATAGCGCAATAACAAATGCATCTTTATTTCCGCTTTTTCTAATTTTCCTCTGCAACTCAACGGCAGCTTGCTCAGTTTCAACGGGCGGCGTTACATATTTATAAGAGCCGTCCAACTTCAGCTCCTCCACCGCTTCCACACCTTTAAACTTACTTTTGTACTCATTTATCGCGTCAACAGACGAAGCTAGTTGAACCCTGAAATGCGGTTTATTATTAAGCTTTTGGGCTGCATTTTTTAGTGCACTCTCTGCTTTTGGTTCACTTTTTCCATTTTGGTCAGAACCACCCGACGGCGAATCATTAACCAACCGTTCACTTTTTGTCTCATCTGTTTGTTCTCCGGCGGGCGCATCGGCAAAATCGGAAGAATCAACGACTTCGGGTTCCTCACGAGTATTTTGCTCCTCTTCTGATTTAATTTTCTCTGCCCTTGCTTGGGTTTTCTCTACTTTTTTACTGATTTTCTCAGCCACTACCTCAACATCGGCCTCCATAATTTCTTTGTAATCGCGAAATGCCCGAAACAATGCTGAAGCCATGTAAGTCACCCCTTGCTCGCTGTTCAAAAAGTCTTCCTCTTTGGGGTTCGTTAAAAAACCCAGCTCCACTAGCACGCTGGGCATAATGGTTCTGGAGATCACCCAGTAGCCCGCTTGCTTTACACCTCTATCTCGCCTTCCTACCCTCTCTCTAAACTGCTCTTGTATAAGACCTGCAACCGTGATACTTTGATGTAAAAATTCGCTTTGCATCATACTCAATGCAATCATACTTTCGGGTGACCGAGGGTCGAATCCCTCATAATTCTCCTCATAATTTTCCTCCAAAAATATCACCTTGTTCTCGCGCTTGGCCACCTCCAAATTATCTTTAGTTTTGTGCATTCCCAACACAAAAGTTTCAGAGCCGTATGCGCGCTTGTCACCTACCGTATTGCAGTGGAGTGAAATAAACAAATCGGCCTCAGCTTCATTGGCTATTTTGGTTCGCTCAATGAGCTTTAAAAACACATCGGTTTCTCTGGTCATCACCACCTCAACCTCAGGAAGAAATTCATTGATATAATCTCTTAATTTCAAACCTACTTTCAACACCACATCACTCTCTGTCGCTTTATAACGCCCCGTGCCTATACCGCCCGGATCTTTACCACCGTGCCCGGGATCAATAACAATTCGCTTTATTTTATAACCTCCATTATCCTGCGGCACTACTTTTGCTTGCCAACCAAAAATGAGTAAAACTAAAACGACTCCGTATTTCAAAAATTCATATTTCATTGCAGCAATATTCTCAGCATTTTGTTGTTTAGATTTGCAGCCGTTTTCCGGTGTCACAAAAATAACTTAAAAGTTTGGGCTTTCATTTGGCGCATAAACATTTATTTCACCTTGCCGTGTTAATAGCATTATTTGGGTTTTCGGTACATTCTGCTTCCGTACATGCCCAAAACGAAAACAATGCCGGTAATTCTGAAAATACCGAAGAGTCGCGGTCGGGCTCTGACCAAAACAGTGATTCACTAATTATTAGCGACACCAACAATATATATCCAAACGATACTACCGAAACCGCAAAGTCCGATACACTAAGCAAAGACACCCTTCCTCCCAAAGAAAAGAAAGCCCCCTTTGAATCCAAAGTTGAGTACCAAGCTGAAGACTCGATGATTTTAGATATGAAATTGCGAAAAGCTTTTTTGTATCATAAAGCTGAGGTTCACTATGAGTCTATCATATTGAAGGCAGCCTATATTGAAATCGATTTTGACAAAAGTATTGTGACAGCTCACGGATTGGAAGATACGACGGGGACGGTTTACGGATATCCGCTTTTTATTGACGGGGGGCAAGAATTTCAAGCAGAACACATGCGCTACAATTTTGAAACGCAAAAGGGAAAAATCAAAAAGGTAGTAACTCAGCAAGATGACGGTTACATTCATGGTGATGACATAAAAAAGTTCAATAAAGATGTCATGTTTATCAAAGACGGAAAATACACCACCTGCAACCATTTAAACCCTCACTTTCACATTCAGGCCTCAAAGCTCAAGCTTATTGATAATGACAAAATAATTACCGGTCCCGCACAGCTGCGCATTGAAGATATTCCCACGCCACTTGTTTTACCCTTTGGCTTTTTCCCAAATAGCGAAGATCAACAAAACGGAATATTAATTCCCTCATACGGTTATTCACCCGCAAGGGGCTACTTTTTGCAAGATGGGGGTTACTATTGGGGCATAAGTGACCACCTGGCTACTGAAATACGCGGTGATATTTATACTAACTTGTCATACGCAACGCGCACTACCACCCAATACAACAAACGTTATGTGGCAAACGGAACGGTAAACATAGATTACTTAAACACTCGCGACGGCGACCCTGAAACACCGGAGTTCAGGAAGGATAAGAGCTTTTTTATAAAATGGAATCACAACCAAGACCCAAAGGCCAGCCCGACCACCGATTTTAGAGCCTCGGTAAATGCAGGGACAGCCAACTTTTATGATAACGACTTCAATACCAACATGGACGCTTTGGTTCAAAATGACTTTTCATCGAACATTTCATTCTCAAAACAGTTTAAAAACTCGCCCGTTCCACTAAACCTTACGGTTGGTGCCAGCCACAGTCAAAACTCAAGAGACTCTACCATAAATATTACCCTCCCACAAGCTACACTTAACATGTCACGTATTTTTCCTTTTGAAAGAAAAAACAGGGTGGGCTCTCCAAAATCTTACGAACGTATAGGTATTTCCTACACGGGTGACGTTCAAAACCGATTGAGAACCAGAGAGGATGAGCTGCTCAGCTCAAATACTTTTGATAAAATGCTTTACGGGGTGCGTCACAGCATACCCATTAACTGGTCTTTTAAAACAAGTCACCTGACGTGGACACCCAATGCCAACATTACAGAAACTTGGACATTTCAATCCTTCAGGCAAAGTATTGACCCTGAAATCAGCGGAGTCATACGTGATACCGTTCAAGAGTTTAACCGATTCGGAAGCTACAACTTAGGCTTGGATATGGCCACAAAAATTTACGGTATGTACACTTTTAAAGAGGGGAACGTAAAGGCCATTAGGCACACGATGACTCCCAACTTTAGAATGAATTACGTTCCCGTATTTTCACGGGGTGACAACCCGAGTCACATGCGCGATATACGTAATGACACCCTAGGCCGGCGCTTCAACATTTATGAAGGAGGTGTTTATCAAGGGCCGAGTAATCAAGAACGACTGGTGGGTACGTTCGATTTACAAAACAATCTTGAAATGAAGCACAAACGCCGTAATGACACCACCGGCGAACTGTCAAAGTCTCCCATTTTAGAAATGTTGAGTTTGAGAACGAATTATGACTTCTTGGCCGATTCACTCAACATGTCACAAGTAGATATTCAGGCGCGAACCACGCTGTTCAACATTCTCAACGTACGAGGTGATGTGGCCCTGGATCCATACGCTCTCAATGAGGAAGGTACAGCCATCAATACTTTTAGATTTAGAGACGACGGAAAACTTTTTAGAGTAACACGAATAGCTGCTGCAGTGGGTATTACGCTGCAAGGTGAAAAAAAAGAAAACCCGGATACAGACAAAGGTACTCCCGCACAACAACGCGACATCAGAGAAAACCCGCATTTGTATGCCGACTTTAACGTTCCGTGGCGACTGAGTATCGACTACAACTTTACCTACGCGAACCAAGGCAGGGGCATTCAGCGAGTAAACACACTTAACTTTAGGGGTGAAGTGAATCTCACCGAGGGTTGGCGAACAGGCTTTTTATCAGGACTCGACGTAGAAAACATGCAAGTGGTACCCACTACATCTTTCAATATTATGAGGGATCTTCACTGTTGGCAAATCAACCTAAATGTCATTCCCTTTGGCCCTCGCCGTTCATTCAACTTTTTGATTCAGGTGAAATCGCCAATGCTTCAAGATTTACAATTGCAGCGTCGACGTAGCTGGTTCGATCAATAAAAAACTGTGTCCAACTTGAGTTGTGATTCTGCAGTATTTACTTCAATCTCAAAAGTGCTGCAAAAAATACCCTACCGAACTATTACGGAAGGTACGAGTTCTTCACCCAAATACTTTCTTAAAATATTCTCGTAATCCTCACTTGCGGTAAAGCCAAAACCCTCATTGAAAAAAGCGTCAAATAACGGTTCCCAATCGCTATCGTGAGGTAAAATGAAACCATATTGCTCTTGGCTAACGGTAGCTGCGCGGTGAATTTTCAACCCGCCTGAATTTGCCGTCACAAATCTCCAAAACGTTATTAAGTCAACCATAGCATAGTAACTCTCCTCTTCATTCAACAAGTGAGGAAGCATTTGCTGTGTTTCTTCAACATACTTCACGCGCATGTTTTGAAAGTAGTTGTCGCGGATTTCAAGTAATCGGCGCTCGTGCGTAGTGCCCCTAATGACCAGCGCCGTCATTTCACCAAATATAGACTCAAACCGATCAAAATCTGTCATTGTTTTTACTCCTACGGGACTCACCAACACAGAGGCATTCTGTAAATAGGTAGGCGTAAACTGTACCTCTTTGGAACGCAACTCATCAATAGTGACAAAAGCAGCACCCACCGCGTGGTCATACTGCATTACATCTTCATATAAATTGATGAATTGACGGTAACGTTTAAACTCAATATTAAGATGTACGTTGTGTCTTGAGTAAACCCAATCGGCAAACTTGCGCAAAATATCCACTTCAATGCCTTGAAACTCTCCTTCCTCATAAAAAGCAAAGGGGTGCTCTTCTTGAATAAACACCTTCAAAGTGCCTCTACCGTTATTGTTGGCTGTTTCCCAACTATCTTGTCCCCAAACTATTGGCGAACACATTACAAGTAAAACGAACGAAATAATCGACTTTTTCATTTTTGGTGATTTTTGGTTTTATAAATGCGCTGCAAAAGTACATTTTTAACCGTGCGGTAAAATATTATTGATAGTTATGTTTATGTAAATACGAGCCTTATATTCATAACGCTACGACGTAGTTTCACAAAGTAAAACCGGTAGGAGAAACCTACTTTATATTCAATCTAAACAATTACCTTTGCCGCCCGTTTGAGGCTGTATAATGAATTGTTTGAAATATGCAATTCTTAGGCACTTTAGTGCAACGCTAAAAATATTAGTAACATGAGTTTTATGAAAGACAACGATAAAAATGATACCCTAACTATTGACGAAATTGGCGATACACATACCATGACTTCTATAGATACGCCAATGACCCCGGACGCCTTCAACCTGAGTGACGAGGAAAAAATGGAGCGCATTGAAGGCTATTTTGGTAAAATCATGGAAACTTTGGGTTTGGATTTAACGGATGATAGCCTGAGAGGTACTCCGCGACGGGTAGCCAAAATGTATGTAAAAGAAATATTTAAGGGTCTCGACCCCAAGCATAAGCCGGGTATGGCAACCTTTGAAAATAAATACCAATACAACCGCATGCTGGTGGAGAAAAACATCACGGTGAACTCTTCATGTGAGCACCACTT
>PXEK01000257.1 GCA_003564735.1 Cryomorphaceae bacterium | reverse complement strand
TTTTTATTCAAAGACTCATGAGTATAGAGCAAGCCATCAAACAAAAAAAATTCGAAAATGAGTACCAAAAGCTTTTGGTCAACTTGCTTTATACAACCGGCCAAATATCAAGTGCTCAAAGCAGGCTTCTCAAACCCTACGGTATTTCAATACAGCAATACAACGTGCTTCGTATATTGAGAGGTCAGCATCCAAAGTCTGTAAGTGTTAGTGTGGTAGCCGAACGTATGCTGGATAAAAACTCCAACGCCTCAAGGTTAATTGATAAATTGGTAAAGAAAAAACTCATTAGGCGTAAAGTGAGCGAATGTGATCGCAGACAAAAAAATGTGGTGATTACTCCCTCCGGGCTAAAGTTTTTAGAGCCGGTGGATAAAAAAATTCGAGAATTTCAAAAACATTTTGAGATAATTAGCGTAAATGACGCAAAGAAAGTGAACAAGATACTGGACCAATTGAGAAAATAATTTACATTTTCTGAAACCTTTCTCCTCCTTTTTTCGATACATCACTTTCTCGTTTAACGAAAAGAGCAATTCTGATTTAGTTATTAATTAAATTTCATTCTATGCGTCAATTAAAAATTACAAAGCAGCTTACCAATCGTGATAGTAAATCCATAGACAAATACCTGAGTGACGTTTCCAAAGAGGAAATGGTAACCCCCGAGGAAGAGGTGGCCTTGGCAGTGAGAATCAAGCAAGGTGACGAAATAGCTCTTAACAGATTGGTAAACGCAAACTTGCGCTTTGTTATTTCTGTGGCCAAGCAGTATCAAGGTCACGGTTTAACACTGGAAGATTTAATTGCCGAAGGAAATATAGGGCTTATAACAGCAGCAAAAAGATTTGACGAGACCAAAGGTTTTAAATTTATTTCATATGCCGTTTGGTGGATTCGTCAAAGCATTATGCAAGCGATAGCGGAGAATTCGCGGGTAGTGAGACTTCCACTCAATAAAGTGAGCGCGATACAAAAAATCGCTAACGCGTATTCACGTCTCGAGCAAGAACATGAGAGACCTCCTTCAAATGAAGAGATTGCCGATATGTTGGAAAGCAACACAGACAATGTCGCAAATATGTTCACATACTCTCAAAAACAAGTTTCAGTTGATGCTCCTCTAGTGGACGGCGAAGAGAACAGCTTACTCAACGTATTGACAAACGAAAACTCGACACACCCGTCTGATACGCTAATGCGAGAATCTTTATGTAAGGATATCGAGCGCGTTCTTGTTTCCTTAAAACAACGTGAGGCAGATGTGATTAGATTGTCGTTTGGGTTGAACGGAGAGACGCCAATGACCCTGGAAGAAATCGCCAACAGTCTCGGGTTAACGCGAGAACGAATCAGGCAAATTAGAGAAAAAGGACTAAGAAGCTTGAGAAAAAAAGCTAACTCCAATCTACTGAAACACTATTTATAGTCATGATTAACAGTTTAAATGTTTTATAGAGAAGAAGTCGAGCCGCACGGTTCGACTTTTTTTTTGAAAAACTCATCTGTTACACGTAACTTTGTTTCAAACAAAACCCGGTAGAGAAAATCATGATGATAAAAAACGGTATTTTAATAGGTGTAGGATTTTTAGTCATCTTTTTGAGTATGACTTCTTGTTCGCTCACCAAGAAAAACTGTAACCCGCCTTGTCCTTCATGGGATAAAAAGAAATGAAATGACCGAGAAACAGGTAGCTGACTTTTTAGAACGTTTTATACCTTTAGCCGCCACCCCTTACTTGGCAGGCTACATGGTAAGGCAACCTTTATCCTTAAAAGTAAGCAGGTCGAGAAGAACTAAATATGGTGATTACAGAGCCCCCTATGGAAATAACGGGCATCGCATCTCGGTGAATGCCGATTTAAATCCCTTCGCTTTTTTGCTTACCTTGGTGCATGAGCTGGCTCACTACAGTGTGTTTATTAAGTATGAAAATCGCGTTAAACCGCATGGAGATGAATGGAAAAAGGAATTTAGAATACTCATGCAGCCTTTACTTAACCTTGATGTTTTTCCGCAAGAAATACTTCAACAATTGAAAATATACATGACCAACCCCAAGGCATCCACTTGTTCAGATCCTCGATTGCTCACCGTTTTAAATAAATACAATAAAACTCCGGCAACCTATTTGAGTGACATTGAATACGGGAAGCCTTTTGCCTTTCGGGGACGAGTTTATAAAAGAATGGCTAAGAGAAGAACGCGATATGAATGTTTGCAGCTGCCTGAAAATAGAGCCGTACTCATTTCAGGTATTGCCGAAGTCCAAAAAATTGAGATGTAAAATGGATAACAATTATTGTGTAATAATGGCAGGAGGGGCAGGAACGCGATTTTGGCCTGCCGGAACAGTAGAAAAACCAAAACAGTTTTTAGATGTATTGGGCACCGGTCAAACGCTTTTGCAGCAAACATTTAATCGTATGTTACCTGTTTGTGCTCCTGAAAACTTTTTGGTGGTAACCAATCAAAAATATAAGAACTTGGTGCTTGAACAATTGCCCGAGCTAGAGGAAAGCCGGGTGCTGACAGAGCCTGATATGCGAAATACGGCTCCATGCGTGGCATATGCTGCATTTTGCATTCGCGCATTAGGGGGTAAAAGTTCAAAAATGATTGTTACCCCTGCCGATCATCTTATATTGAAGCAATCTGCGTTTGAACAAGTGCTGAAAACGGCACTCACCCATGTGGAATCATCACACGATTTGGTAACCATGGGAATTGTGCCGCACCGGCCGGATACCGGCTACGGTTATATTCAGTTTGAAAACAGTGAAGGCAAAAATATATTTGAGGTGAAACGGTTTACTGAAAAACCCAAACCGGAAAAGGCTGAGGAATTTGTTGCGTCAGGGGATTTTTACTGGAATTCGGGAATGTTTGTATGGCAAACAGAAGCCATCATAAATGAATTTAAGCAATATACCCCCGATATATACAACCTCTTTAATTTGAGCGCGAGTGATTACGCCAAGGAGAATAGGCAAGAAAATATCAATCGAGTGTATAAACAATGCCCTTCTATTTCCATAGATTATGCCATTATGGAAAATTCTGACAGCGTGAAAATGGTAAAGGCCGATATCGGCTGGAGCGATTTGGGTACTTGGGGGTCGGTTTATGAGGCAGGGGATAAAGACGAAAACGATAATGTGAATCTTAACGGAAACGTTCTATTTGAGGATGCCGGAGGTAACTTTGTAAAAGTACCTGACGGTAAAGTTTCAGCTATTCAAGGCCTAAACAACTTTATTGTTGTAGATACAGGAAAAGCCTTGTTGATTTTGAATCGTGACAATGGACAGCAAGTGAAAGAACTAAGAAATTCAATTGAGAAGCGGTTTGGGGCCGGATATATATAAAGCGTTTTCATAAAGGCAACACTAATTTTGTGATACAAAGTAACGGCTCCCAAAGGAGCAGGTTATTTTTAAACCGGGCAATTTTTATCGTATTTGTTCTAAACGCAATCAAGCACCTACAATTAAGTTCGCTATAAGTAAAATAAAAGGCGTATGAAAGCAAAACTATTTAGACTCATTATGTTTTTTTCTTTTTAAGACAAAGTTGTTATTTCAACTCCATAGTTAGATATGTGTTCCTGTTTGTGATGTGCCTTCAGTTAATTTTGTAACATATTGAAACAAAGGTGTGGATAAATTATGTTCACTATGAGTATTGTAAAACCCTAAAACGAAAAGTTATGCCAATTACGAAACGCCGAATTTTAGTTGTTGATGATAGCGAAGATTTACGCTACACTATAGAAGCTCTACTAAAAAATTATCAATTTAAAATTGAGACTGCAGAGACGGCTGAAGTAGCCGAAAAAAAATTGAAGAGGGAGATTCCCGATTTAATTATTTGTGACGTTATGTTACCCAACAAAGATGGGATTGAGTTTACCCGTCACGTTCGAGGAACAGATGAAACCATGCACGTCCCCGTTATTTTACTTACTGCTAAAAATCAAAAGTCCATAAAGTTGGCAGGCTATGAAGTGGGAGCGAATCACTTTGTTCCCAAACCGTATGACGGAGATGAGCTTGTGAGCTTAATCAACTCCTCAATTTCGAATACCGAACGCGTTGCTCGTGCTTTTATGTCAAAGCCGCATAAACCGGGCGGTCAAAATAGAACGGTAAATTTCTTTGCAGAAATGAATTCACTTATCAAAAACAACCTGGAAAACCCCGACTTCCACTACAGTGATATCGCAAAGGAGGTGAACCTTAGTCCGTCGGCTTTACAGAAAAAGGTACTTAGACTTACCAACAAACCTATATCAAAATACATACGCGAATACCGCTTGAAGGTGGCACGAACCATGCTGGAACAAGATCACTACAGTATAGCGGAGATTTCTAAACGAGTGGGATTTAATAGTTTGTCGTATTTTTCACGCACCTTCAATGATTTTTACGGAATTACGCCGCGTCAAGCGAGAGTCCGTGAGCAATTCATGACAGACGACATTTACGACTTGTAAGGGGTTCTATTTTAGAAATTGAGCTTATACAGTTGTGAGACTAATCACAGGGTAGGAAATTGAGAACAAGGACACTTTAATGCGCATATCATAGCGGTTAAAGTGTTTTTGTTTTTATAGACATCTCGGTGCACCTTATCCTTTGTGCTTTTATGGGTTTGAATTTCGGTTATTGGTCAGAACCAAATTAAACGGGATAGCAGGAAGGAAAAGAACGGTTGGGCTTTTTGATTAGGCAAAGAGCTTAAACACGGTGGAGTAGTTTATTTTTAGTGAAAAGCGAATGCTTAAGCCGCGTTATTTTTATTTTTGACACAAAGTATCAAATAAAGAGCTTTTCAATTTGGTGTACCAACTAATAATTGAGAAATGAAAGTTTGCTTTGCAGGGATAAACTTAGCAGTTGAGATTTGTAATATGCTATGAGTGATGATAAGATAAAAAGATACGAAGTTCTGTTGTCCGGTTTATCCGGTGCACTCAGGGAGCTTTTGACGCCCGGCGATTTCGACGATGCTATTGATAGGGCCTTGTCTGTACTCGGAGTGTCAAGTGAAACCGATAGGTGCTATTTGTTTACAGTTTATAACCGGTCGGGGCATGAGTATTTGAAATACGCTAATGAGTGGGTGGCTCGAGGGATTGAGCCCCAAATCGACAACCCCGAGTTAAAAGGGGTGAAAAGTGAAGAGGTTATTGATACGCTTGGTTCACTTAAAGAAGGACATACCTTTAAGGCTGTAGTTGATGAAATGCCTGTTAATGCACCCAGCCGAGTTTACTTTGAGTTACAGAAAATTAAGTCTGTTATCTTAGTGCCTGTTTTACTCAATGAAAGGTTTTTTGGTTTTGTTGGTTTTGATTCATGTCAAAAAGTGAGAACATGGCTGAAAGTTGAGATAGATTTGTTGGAAAGTTTCGCAGGAGCGCTGGCGGGAGCTTTTCAAAGTCATGAACGCAGAATGAAGTTGAAACGCACTAACCAATTACTGCGCTTGGTAACCGATTCAGCATCAGATATTATTGCGCTTATTGACGCTCATTCGAGTTTTCTTTACCTGTCTCCGTCTGTAAAATCGGTTTTGGGTTACACACAAGAGGAAATTGAGAAAATTCCTGATGATAAGCTGTTTGCTGATAATAAAGCTCAATTGGTTATTGATGAGTTGTTCAAAATGGACGAGGGCGATTTAAAAAATCAACGAACGCGTACGGTGGTGCATAAGGCCTTTCACAAAAGCGGGAAAGAAATATTTTTGGAAACCAAGTTTAATTTGATTCTAGACAGCTTAGGAGAGGAGAAAATTATACAAATTATTTCAAGGGATATGTCCGTAAAAATAAAGCTGGAAAATGATCAAGCTAAAACTCGAAAGAAGGAACGGGAGCTAATTAATTTGAGAAGTCTTTTTGTTTCAATGGCATCTCATCAG
>PXEK01000344.1 GCA_003564735.1 Cryomorphaceae bacterium | reverse complement strand
CTACTTCTATCACATCACCTTCGGTAAAATTGTGCCTGTTGTAATATCCGGCAAGTATATTTGCAAGCAGATCCCTCGAGGCAAAACCGTATGAAATTGCAGCAGAAACCAATACTGCACCAATAATTATCAACAGGTTTGAAGTAATGATAGAAGTATCAACACCTGCCTGCTCTAAAGCTGTAAGGGCTACAATGATAAAAAGCAGATAATAGACAACACTACTTATTATTTTTCCTGTGCTTATACTTAGTGAATTTGCTGCTCCCCTAACAATGTCTCTCACAAATGCAGCGATATAGGTACCTACTACAAAAAAGATGATTGCTATAAAGAGGTTTGGCAGATAACCGATTAATTTCGATATCTCGTTTGATACAGCATCCCAGCCAAGTACATCGGCTGCAGAAATAATTACCAGTAGTATGATTATCCAATAGACAAACCTGCCCACAAATTCACTGGAAGTCATGTTTACATTGGCTTTACGCAACATGTCAGAAACATTGAACTTTTCTGTCAAGGCGTCGAATTTTGCAACGTTTAGCAATTTGGAAATACTCCTTGATATAAGCTTTGCAATCAACCAGCCAATAAAAATTATCAGTAATGCACCAATTATTGCCGGTATTGCCCCGATAAGTTGCTCTCCAAAGCTCTGAAAAGAGCTAAGCAGAACTTCCATCCAATTTGTTAATTCATTCATAGTAGTGTTAGTTTAATTAACGTTTTAATAAATTCGCTCTACTACTAAGACAGGTAAAAGTAGATTGGTCACAAATTTTTTTTGAAGAAATATGCTTTCCGGGTTAGAAGAGATAGGCAAAAGGGGTGAGTATGTAGAAAGTAATTACTCTTGCAGTATAAGCAGAAGGGAGCTCTCTTTGATTTAAGCGTGTCTTTAAGGGGCTTTCTTTTTAGATGAACTGATGGTATTTAAAAGTTCTGCTTCTGATTTGATAAATTTAGCAGTAAATAGTTCTGCGAAATCACCAATCATCTGAAGGGTATCCAACATATCAAAAACAGTTTCTTTCAGGTCTTCAGGCGGCACATCAGTACCTGCCGTTTTTTCAAGATCTTTTTGCAGAACCTTTTTAAGTGCTAATTTATTGTTGTTATTCACAATCTTCCTCCTCTATTAGCATACTTAAAGATTCGCGAATACGCAACAGACGCATTTTGGCGGCACTTTCACCGATATTCAGTGCTGAAGCTATCTCTTTAATCGGCATTTCATCATAGTATCGCATAATCAGCAACGCTTTTTCGTGTGTACTGATCTTATCCATTACAAGCTCAAGGCAATTAAGTTCATTTTCCAGGAGATTTTTTTCTTCGAATTCGTGGTCATTCGAAGATAGTTCAGGATAAACTAAATCAATTTCTTCATGCTTTACCTTATTTTTCTTTTCAAGATAGGTCAGGCAGTGATTAAAACTAATTGCAGACACCCATTGTTGAAATTGAGAATCTCCGCGAAACGAATCAAGCTTTAGAAATACTTTCAAAATGATATCGTGTGTAAGATCTTTGGCAATCTCTTTATTATGTACCATATAAAGAGATTTCCGATATACTTGTCCAATAATTCGATCATAAAGCATACCCTGCAGTCGTCTCTTTTCTGTCGGATTGGTAGCGTTAAGAATTAATGAAACGAGCTCATTATCAGTTTTATCCAATTACACCTCTTCTTTTTTACTGATACGCTCTGGATGAAAGTTTTTCCTATACATTGTAAAAAAGGCCAATCAATTTTAGCAATGGTTATTGCCAATTATCAATGATACGACTTTGAACTAGCACTTGAAACCATCTATGCTAATGAGTACTCTGATGAAGGTTTTTTGGGGGGTAGCTTGAACTGACCTACTCAGGCAGGGCCCTCAATTGATCAATTACGTTTTGTATCGTTTAAGGCTTTTTCTCAACAATGAGTACAAGCGTTACAGAAGTATAGTGTATGGCAGAATGTATATTAAATTGACGGATAGATAAATTTCATTTTCACAAAGAAATTAAGACATTATTGAGAGATTTTATTTGGGTATAAATCAAAATAATGCAGGATATCATGAAAAACACAGTACTTGTATTCGGAGTAACGGGAAGGCAGGGTGGTGCTACTGCTATGCATTTGCAAAAAGCTGGCTGGAAAGTGCGTGGAGTGTCGAGGAATCCTAAAATGGAAAATGCAAAGAAACTGGCTGCTGCCGGTATTGAGATGGTAAAAGGCGATCTTGATGACCCTGAATCATTGAAAGGCGCGTTTACAGAAGTTCATGGTGTTTTCAGTGTTCAGAATCCCTGGATAACCGGATTGAAAAAAGAGGTTGAGCACGGCCGGCGCATTGTTGATATGGCTGCTGATGCCGGGGTAAAACATTTGGTTTATGCATCAGCAGGAACAGGCGATAAAACAACCGGTGTGCCGCACTTTAACACGAAGGTAGAAATTGAGGAATCGGTAAAAGCTTCGGGCGTGCCGTTTACCATCCTGAGGTCAGCTTCATTTATGGAACTGATGCGGGATAAAGATTTTCTGCCGCCACTGGTGATGTGGAATGTAATGCCAAAAATAATTGGGTATGATTTCCCGGTGATGTGGATCTCGGCGGTTGATGTTGGTGCGGTTACGGCTGCTGTTTTCAATAATCCGAAAGAATATGCAGGCAAAGAGCTTCATCTCGCCGCTGATAAAAAATCTGTGAAAGAGTGCAGGGAGATTTACAGATCAGTTTATGGCAAACCGCCAAAAAGGATACCTGCCCCGGCTTGGCTGTTCAAACTGATGCAGAAAGATCTTTACAAAATGTTTCTCTGGATGCTGGAACACAGAGAGCGTGAGTCCATAATCGAAGACACCAGAAAGATACATCCCGACGCACTGACTCTGGAAGAATGGATGAAGAAAATGAAGGAGATCGATTATCCGTCACCGGCAGCTGTACAGGACTTTTGATGGTTATCGCCGCCGAATAGGGAGCATCAAAAATCATCGTTGATTTCAACCCAGTAGCCATCGGGGTCGGTGATGTAAATCTGGCTTACACCATCGGGGCGGAGAGTCATCTGGCCGGGATTCTCTTCAAAATCGTAATACGTGATGTCATGCTCCGCCAGAGTTGCGATGAAAGCGTCCATATCTTTCACACTAAAACAGAGGTGACTGCTGATACTGTGCTCTCTTCGCTCCTCAGCCATCTCAATCACATGAAGCTCGGCAAAGCCAATATCAAACCAGGCGTGAATACCGAGGCCAAACGGCTCAGGAATCTGCTTTAATCCAAGAATATCCCTGTAAAAGTGCTCACTCTCCTGCAGGTTGGTTACGCTGATGGCGATGTGGTTAATTTTCACGTTGATTTCCTCACTACTGGTTTGAGCAAGAGCTGAGAATGAAAGAAAAATGATGGATGCGGCTAAAAGTAGTACTGACTTCATATGGTTCGTATCCTGCTGGTTTTGGATTAAATATTGAAAAGAAGGTATTCGTTAATCTATGCGAATTCCGATAAACTTTTAAACCAAACTAAAAAAAAGAGTGAAATTTCCGATAGTTTGCAAAGGCCCACCGATTATAAGTTAGCCAAGGAACTTGATTTCTATATGTACGCTGATAGCTACAGATTACTTAATTAAAACTTAGGTTCTCATTAAAAAAATCTACAATTAACTTAGTAGTTTCTCTATGTGCTTTTTGTGGTCTAATACTGCCTGCTTCATTTATAAATGACAGATTTACCATTAGAGGAATGTCCATAAAATTTGAATGACCTGAATTCTTAATAATATGTTTATTAAAGGTATCTGCGGGTAGATTACGGTAAGAAAATTTATTTATATTCATATGATTTTCTGGCCAATCAGAGGAGATCAATAAGAAAGGTTTGTTAAAGGTTGTATCTAACAAGTTTCCCCATTGAGCTCCATCAATGTTAATTCCAGCAATAATTCTGTTATCTGCTAAAAGTACTTGACCAATTGCAGAACCTCCTTGTGAGTGCCCAAATGCGCCAATTTTTGAAAAATCAGCACTTTTAGCCAAAAAAGAATCATTTTCCCATTTATCTAATTCATTTAGAGTTATTGTTATATCCTTACTCCATCTTTTTGTTATTTCAGCTCCAGCATAATTTTTTATGAGATATTCTATAGCGTTGAGCCTTTCAATATCGTTTTTGGCTTTGGCATAGTTTTGTGAAGCATTCCAAGCCATTTCAGCCATCTGGGTGTTATTATTCTTTTGGTCATATTCCTTATTGAAGAATAAAACTTCCCCATTTGGAAATAAAGAGCCAGTGCTTTCGTAGGTGTGATTTATGTTTAAAACAATAAATCCGTGACTTACAACCTCTTCTATAATTGAGTAGTAACCATTAGCTTCTGCATATAAACCATGAGAAAATATCAAAATTGGAAAATTGCCGTCCGCCAATTGAGGATTTTCAAATGTATTTGTTTTTTACATAGTCTAAATAATTTGTAGTAAACTCTGGCAGGTTATATTTTTTTGAAAAGCCAATTCTATTTCCTTTATCTAAATAGGCCTCTTTTTTTTCATTTTCTATGCTTGCAGGATACCAAACCTTCACCATTAATTTTCTGTTTTCGTGGTCTTTATTTGTAATTAGTTCTGGCATTGTAGACTCAATTAATACATTCTTAGAGCCTATTTGATAACTTCCTGATGGGGTTGGAAGTTTAAAAACTGGTAAAACACTTGGAAGAAACCAACTAGGAAGAACTAGAAAAAATGAAAATAAAAATATATAGATAATACTCATTTTCCTTTTACTTAAAACTCGCCAATGTTTGAGTATTATTATACAAGAAAACAATAACATCAGATATGCTGGAAACATTTGCCAACGATACCCCTCGAAAAGCAAATGCAGTAAAAGTAACCCAATTATAAATGAGTATGTTGTCCCTTTTTGTTTGTCAAAAATCCCTAATGAAGATAGGATGGGAATTATTGTCCCAGTTACAATTATTATAGCCTCAAGTGTTCTCATGTTTTATTGTTGTGTTTTTTAAAATTGGTGCCAACTCATTTTACATACCAAAGAGAGTGATATACGAACATTTGTTACTGGAAATAATTCATTAGTAGTTATAAATTATTGTTTTCCATTCTTATATCATCTAAAAATTGATAATATTCAGAATAACAAATCAAGCACTTTTTTGTGCTATGGTACTTAAGCCAAAGTACAGTAGGTATCCTATGATGCATATGATTAAACCATAAATTGCAGGAATTGATGATACTTTCAGGCCTGTTGCAAGAATATCGGGCGAAATTGTGCCGGCTCTCTCTATCATTGCGAATGCAGCATAAAGGCCTAAAAACTGGCCGGTAATTCCGGTTATGAATCCAAAAATTCCCAACTCCTTTACGAATGTATTTGGCAAAGGCTTAGAAACTTTTTTTCTGAGCTGTATCATGCAGACTGCAGCTGTTGTAATAATAGCTGCAAGTATAATGGTAAGTAAACCCATAAAAAGCGGGCCACCGGTAAAGAATAGATCAGTCATAATTCATCGAATTTAGTGATTAATGTTCACATGTAATCTAATCCGTCATTGAATTATCAGACAATGCTATCTAACCCGGTTAAATGGTATTTCATCGATAAAAGCTGATATTTCTCTTTAAATAGTGCATTTTAAGCAGAAACAATAATGCAAATAGGTAAACATCTGCTTTTTTGGATTGGTACTGCAATTGTTCTTGTGGTTGGTTTTGGCAGCGGCTACAACGATTTTATAAAAGCGTTTTACTTTGTTACGTTTTTGCTGCCTGTAGCTATTGCTACCTCCTATTTTTTTAACTATTTCCTTGTGCCGAAATATCTCCTCAAGGGTGATAATATTCGATTCACCATTTACTCCATCTATACACTTATTGCATCATTGTACCTGGAGATGCT
>PXEK01000233.1 GCA_003564735.1 Cryomorphaceae bacterium | reverse complement strand
GGCTTGCGTTGGAAAGCGCGTTTGCTGCCCCGAATTAACGTTTCATTCCCCGTAACCGACAACAACGTGCTGTATTTCAACTACAGTCACACCATGCGTTTGCCGCACCCCAGATTTGTGTATCAGGGTCTCGACCCCGTTTTTCAAGATCGCTCCTTCCTCAGTAGTTTGGGTAACCCTAATATAAATCCCGAGGTGAACGTGGCCTATGAAGTGGGACTGAAATCGCAATTGACCAAGGATCTCGCCTTAACCTTGGGGGCGTTTAACAATAACCGCTTTGATTACATCGTATCTCGTCGTGTAATTGTGGAAGATCAAACCGGCAGGCCGGTAAGTAAAACCATGTTCATCAATCAAGACTACGCTCGAATACAAGGTGTTGAACTCGGTTTGCAATGGCGCGTAGGGAATCACTTTAGAGCGTTTGGAAACGTAGCCTACCAGGTCGCCAGAGGTAAGTCCAACTCGGCACGTGAGTCTGCATTGCAAATTGAGCAAACCGGAGAGGTGGAAATCGCCCGTGAGCAATTCTTGGCCTTTGACCGACCTTGGGATATCAATGTGGGACTCATGTTCAAGCCCGATTCTACATTGAGCATCGCCGGTTATAAACTTGAGGGATGGCGAATGTTTGTGAGGCAAGGGTATAACTCGGGACTGCGCTATACCCCCGTGCGACAGGTTGGAGAGAACAACCTAGGGCGCCCGCTCTTTGAGCCTCAAAACGACAGGTTCCGACAAGAAATAGGCTCCTCATGGTGGAACACCGATATCAAATTGAGCAGAGATATCGTGCTCAATAAAAAGAAAGGTACGGGCCTCACTTTTAGTATTGAAGTGCGCAACGCCTTGAACAACCAAAATGCACAAGTGATTAATCCCGTAACGGGTATGGGTTTCCAACCCGGCGATCCCGTAACCAACGCGTTTAGAGACCCCCGATACTTGGGTCCGCAAGAAGGCGGCGCGCTAGCAGATGATCCTGCTCGATTCCTTGCACCGCGACAAGTACTTTACGGCATAAGCTTTAAGTTTTAATGAAAAAAGGAATACTACATATCGCACTGTTGTTTTTGAGCTTCACCGCCACGGCTCAAATACTGCCCAATTTTGGAGGGCAGCGCGCGGGATTATCGACGCTTACCTTTCTCAAAAACGATATGAATCCGCGCTCTGTAGGTATGGCCGGCGCTTCGGTGGCGCTATCGGGCGATGCGATGTCGGTGTACACCAACCCGGCCGCTATTGCCGATGTGCGTGAACTCACTTTTGGTACTTCAAACTACTTTGTGGGTGCGGGCGCCAACCAGGCTTTGCTCAGTTCCATTGTGCCCGTGGGTGATGCCGCCGCATTCGGATTTTCGATGAATGCACTAACCTCGGGTGAAATGGAAGTACGTACCGAGTTTCAACCCGAGGGCACGGGTCAAAAAACCTACGCCAATAACGTGGCCATAGGCGCGGCATACAGCATGCAGTTGAGCGATCAGTTTTCTTTCGGGGTGAATTTGAAGTACATCTACGAGCAGCTCGCCGAGTATTATAATCACACCGCCGCCGTGGACATCGGCTTTAAGTACAATACTGATTTTAAAGACCTTTCGTTTGCCGTAGCCATGCAAAACTTTAGCGGCAGTTCCTCACTGAGCGGCGATTTTTTGGAAGTGGATTTTAACAGAAATCGAGGTTTTGGACTGGAGAGTTATACCGTTCCCAGCGTATTCAAATTGGGCGTGAGTATGAAAGCTTTTGAAGCCGATAAACACGATGTTTACACCCTTTTTGAGTTGCAGCACCCCAATGATAATGCTGAAAACTACCGCTTTGGAGTAGAGTACGACTATCTGGAGCTGTTCCAAGTGCGCGCGGGCTATGCATTTAATGTTTTTGGTCAGAACCTTCCCACCTTCGGATTTGGTTTCAGAAAGAATATCGGGATGCACCCCTTGCAAATCAATTATGCGGCAAACCCTACGCAGTATCTCGGGTTGCAGCACGTAGTCAATTTTGCACTATCCATAAATAAAGGAGAGCGATGAGAAAAAACATAATCATATACATCGGTTTGATTGTCGGTTTATTCCGTTTTTACGGGGTGTAAAGATTACCTCGGCAATGAAACGGATTTGAGTTTTATTGAACCGCCGAATTTTGAGCAAAGGCAAGTAGCTTACGTTCCTATTTTGCCTGAGATTACCGAAGTTATAGAACCCGTAAAAATTATACAAGGTTTTGATGAACTGCTCTACGTTGTGGACGCCGGAGCCGAAGAAATCGTAGCCATGGATCAAGCCGGCAGGATATTGGGCAGTACGCAAATACCGGGGGTAAATGCCATCGCTCAAGACAGGCGACTCAACATCATTGCCCTGGGCACGAAAGATACAACCATTCAAGATGTGTTTTACTCTCTACCGTGCATTTACCGTTTAGATTTGAATCCCGGCGGCCGTTACGGTATTCAACATGCTCAAATTATAAATGAAAGCGTGCATCCGTTTTATTATAAATCGGGTTTTTCTTCGGGAGATGCCGTAGGTGTGGAACTTACCGGCGTGGCTGTTGGTGAAGCCAATAATTATTACGTTACTCGCACGGGTCCTAAAAACAATAATGAGTTTTCTATTTTGCCCCCCGATCAAGCCGTACTCTCATTCGATGCCGATGATAATTACAGAACCCCGATAAGCGTACTCACATCTCAAGGTTCTTTTCGTACTTTTTTTAGAGAACCCGCGGGAATAGCGAGTTTGATGACTCCGCCTCAAATTGAGGCCTCACCCACTCGCGATTTTATGGTCATTTCCGCAGCTCCCGAAGAACCCGTGAAATTCAGACAAATTGAATTTCGTGAGGATCCTGACGGCATACGGTATTCCCCCGTTATTTTACCCCAAAATCCTGAACGCGCCACGGGATTTATCAATGAGCCGGGAAAGTTCAGGAAACCGGCCGATATCGCATTATCCGGCGACGGAAGTGATTTGATTTTTGTGGTGGATAGCGAGCTTGATTCGTTGTACCAGTTTACGGTGGAGGGGTTCGAGGGCATTCGGCCGCCCCCGGGAAGTGGAGAAACAAAACATATTGTCACTTCTTTCGGAGGTACGGGTAGCGGTGTTACGCAGTTCCGAAATCCGCAAGGTGTGGCGTACGCTCGCCGAATCCTCTATGTTGCCGATACAGGTAACGGACGCATTCTGCGTTTTCGACTGACACTCGATTTCAATTGATAATCTTGAATGATTATCAAGAACCCTTTGAGGCTTGAACCGGCACCGTTCTCATGTTGAAGCGGTGTGTAACCCACCGGCGTAACGGGGGTTCTGACCAATATTATACAACCCTCTTAAACCGTTTTGATTTTATATGTTGACTTGCGACTGAATTCGCTAATTTTGCACCCGAAAACAAATGTGTTTTGATAGGGAATTGGAAGCATGCACCTTTGATTTACAGCTAATAAGCTGCGGTTAAGGCGTGTTTTTAGAATCTACATATTTGAAATAAATGAAGTAAAGTGGAAGTAAACGACGAATTAATCGATAAGTTGGCTGCGCTGGCCAAGCTTGAGTTTAAAGGCGACGAAAAAAAGGAAATCAGGCAAGATATGGACCGAATCATGCATTTGATTGATGAATTAAATGATGTTGATACTGAAGGTGTTGAACCGTTGATTTACTTGACTGATGAGGTGCAACGCCTCCGCCCCGATTCGGTTGAAAAGAGTTTGGATAAAGCCGAAGCTCTCCAAAAAGCGCCGCAAAAGGATTCTGATTACTTCAAGGTGCCTAAGGTTTTGAATAAGTAACCGGTTTTTTTAACGGACTAATTTCCCGGGATAGAGTTGAGCTTTTCATTATTAGCAAAGGATTTGGCATTTGTATTGAAATGTGATTGATGCTTGCGCTCTGTTACACTCTCATTTTCAAAGGGTAAATCTTTAGATGAATAAACAAACACTTTCCGTTCACGCCGCGATTTTGGGTGCAAATCTCATTTACGGTTTAAACTATGTGGTGGCTAAGGATGTAATGCCCGACTTCATCCTTCCTTCGGGGTTTATTTTACTTCGTGTTTCCGTTGCCTGCGTATTGTTTTTTCTTCTCGCTCAAATTCTTAACGTTAAGGAAAGTATAAGTCGGTCCGATTGGCCGCGGTTGGTAATTTGCGGATTTTTTGGCGTGGCGGCCAATCAGCTGCTGTTTTTTAACGGACTCAACATCACCACGCCGATTAATGCGGGTATTATCATGACTTCCAACCCTATTTTGGTGTTGTTGGGCTCTGCGGTTATTCTTAATGAACTTATTTCAAAACGTAAACTGTTAGGGGTTTTTCTGGGGTTGACGGGTGCCGTTTTATTGATTCTGTATAAGTCGGGTTCCGGTGCAATTGAGTTGTCGCTAGATACCGCCGCCGGGGACTTTATGGTTTTTCTCAATGCGGCATGTTACGCGGCCTTTCTGGTGTTAATAAAACCTCTCATGGTAAAGTATAACGCTATAACCGTTATTAAATATGCATTTTTGGTGGGATTGGTTTTTGTTTTGCCTTTTGGTTTCACAGAACTCACTCAAGCTCAATTCACTGAAATGCCGCCCGTCATCATAGTCGAAACCGTATTTGTGGTGCTTTTCACCACTTTTTTGGCTTACTTGCTCAACTCCTTTGCACTCACCAAGGCCAAGCCCACAACGGTGAGTATTTACATTTATTCCCAACCTGTTTTTGCGGCGCTTTTTGCCGTTATTTTGGGTGCGGATACCATTACCGGAATTAAACTCGTTAGCGCGGCTTTGATTTTTTCGGGAGTGTATTTGGTAAGCGTGCCGCGAAAGGCCAAACTTAGAGGGAGCTAATCCGTTTTTTGCATGCAACGGGTTCTTTAGAGGTGCCAAAAACCTACTTGAGTTTTCGTTGTTTTATTTGCTAATTTTGCCGCCGATATGCAACGTTTTAATACAGCCGCTTTTTACACTTTGGGATGCAAGCTTAATTTTGCGGAAACTTCAACCATTGCCCGCAATTTGAAGGATGCCGGTTACGCTAAAGTGCCTTTCGACTCAGGTGCCGGGGTGTATGTGATTAACACATGCTCCGTAACCGACAATGCCGATAAAAAGTGCAGGAATGTTATTCGCAGGGCACTGAGGAAAAATCCGGAAGCTAAAATCGTGGTCATAGGTTGTTACGCTCAATTAAAGCCCGAAGAAATATCGAAAATTGAAGGCGTTAATTTGGTGTTGGGTGCGAATGAGAAGTTCAATGTAGCTCAACATTTAGAGTCGCTGGATGACGATGCCAAAGGTCAGGTGAAATCGGGTCGTATAGGAAAGGTTCGAGAGTTTTTCCCATCGTATTCACACGGTGATCGCACCCGAACGTTTTTCAAGGTTCAAGACGGCTGCGACTATTATTGTTCGTTTTGTACGATTCCTCTTGCCCGCGGTAAGAGCCGAAGTAACGACATAGCAACTACCATCGCCAAGGCGCGTGAATTGGAAGATAAGAATATTAAAGAAGTGGTTTTAACGGGTGTGAATACGGGCGATTTTGGTGCGGGTACCGATGAAAACTTTTTTATGCTCATTCAAGAGTTAGAAAAATTGGAAATTCCCCGTTTTAGAATCAGTTCGATTGAACCCAATTTACTCCATAACGAAATCATTCGTTTTTCGGCGCAAAGCCACTCTTTTGTTCCTCATTTTCACATTCCCTTGCAGTCGGGCTCTGACACTATGCTCAAAATCATGAAACGAAAATACGATACAAAATTGTATGCGGATAGAGTAGCGACAATCAAGCGTGAAATGCCCGATGCGTGTATCGGAGTTGATGTGATTGTGGGGCACCCCGGCGAAACGGAGCAGGAGTTTTTGAATACGTACAACTTTTTAAACGAGTTGGATATAGCGTATCTTCATGTGTTTACCTACT
>PXEK01000174.1 GCA_003564735.1 Cryomorphaceae bacterium | reverse complement strand
GCGGTAAAACCATGTTGGCCAAACGTATACCCACCATTTTGCCGCCATTGAGTTTGGAGGAGGCGTTGGAAACCACCAAAATTCACTCCGTGGCGGGCACCATGGGTGACGAAACGGGGTTGATTACTTCTCGACCTTTCAGGCATCCGCATCACACGGTTTCAGATGTGGCTTTGGTGGGCGGCGGCTCCAACCCCAAGCCGGGCGAAATTAGTTTGGCGCACAACGGCATTTTGTTTTTGGATGAACTTCCCGAGTTCAAACGCGCCGTTTTGGAAGTAATGCGTCAACCGCTTGAAGATAGAATTGTGACCATTTCCCGGGCGAAAATCACGGTAGATTATCCCGCCAGTTTTATGTTGGTGGCCTCAATGAACCCCTCGCCTAGCGGGGATTTTTATGATCCCGCCACCAGCTCTGAGTCTGAAGAATCTGTACGCCGCTACCTCAATCGCGTGTCGGGGCCTTTGATGGACCGTATCGACTTACACGTTGAGGTGCAGCCCGTTCCGTTTGAGAAATTATCATCAAAATCGGGTGGTGAAACAAGCGCCGATATTCGCGAGCGGGTAGTGGAAGCGCGCTTAATTCAGTACGAGCGTTTTAAAGATCATCCCAACCTCCACAGCAACGCTCAGCTTACGCCAAAGCTCATGAAAAAATACTGTGACGTGAATGAGGCCGGTACGCAGCTGTTGAAAAATGCGGTGGAAAGGCTGGGATTGTCGGCGCGCTCTTACGATCGTATTTTAAAAGTAGCGCGCACCATCGCCGATTTGGCCGGTGAGGAAAACATTCAGGCCGAGCATATTGCGGAGTCTATTCAATACCGCACACTAGATCGCGAAGGTTGGGTAGGGTAGCTGCCGTTCATCATCCGTAATCGGCCGTATTCTTGATTTGCACCGCCGCATTCCCGTTTGGTATTGCACAATTACAGCGGTTGTTGAACATTTGTACCATTAATAACAATCGCGTTATATTCTTGCTCTTTTGATAAGGTGGGTTGGTCTCCACCTTTTTTTATTTTGGTCAGAACCGTCAGGCGTGAAGCGTAAGCTGTAAGCGGTGAACCGTGAGCTGAAAAGACGTTGCGGGTGAAATCACGAATGCTGCAAGGGAGGAGAGGTGAAGGGTTCCCGAACAAGAAGCTTTAGCGGAATAAAATTCCGAAGCTTCTAAGTCGGGACGGCTTGCGGCCGGAAGTGCGTGAACCGTAAGCTGTGAGCAGTGAGCTGAAAAGACGTTGCGGGTGAAGTCACAATTACAACAAGGAACGAGAAGGTTGAGGACAAGGTCAAGGTCAAGGTCTAGGTCGAGTTGCAGGGGATAGCTAATAGCCAAAGGCTAAAGGCTAAAAGCTCATGAAAACCGTGCGAAGAGTTTTACGCAAAGCCGCATGGAAAACCGTTTGAAAATGAAATACTTAGAGATAAATACCGAAAACCTATGCATACTCAGATAACTCTAACCATCGCATTTCCTTTTCTTCCAACGCCTCAATAACCTCGCCCATTCTGGCGCCTGCTTCTTGTAATTTTTCGGCGTCGGTGGCGGCTTCGCTCATCAGGGTGGTGAGTTCGCTTTTTTCCTTCTCTAATTCCTCAATCTCACGCTCCAAGCGGTCAAACTCCCGTTGCTCGTTGTAGCTCAATTTCTTTTTTTCCTTTACTCGCGTTTCGTCTGTAGAAGTCGATTTTTTGGGAGATGTAACGGACTGTGCTTTTTGCTTTTCGGCTCTACTTTCTTTTTGTGCCGCCTCACGGTATCTGCTGTAATTTCCCGGGAAGTTGCGAATGTAACCTCCCTCTTGAAAAACAAACAGAGAATCCACAATCTTATCCATGAAATAGCGGTCGTGCGATACAATGATGACGCACCCTTTAAACTCTGCCAAATACCCTTCAAGCACGTTGAGCGTAAGGATATCCAAATCATTAGTAGGCTCATCCAAAATCAAGAAATTCGGATTTTTCATCAACACCTGCAACAAGTACAGTCGGCGTTTTTCCCCGCCGCTCAATTTCTCGATGCGCAAATAGTGCATATTCTTGGGAAAGAGAAACCGCTCCAGTAGTTCTGAAGCACTGATGTCATGCCCTTTTTTGGTCGGAATAAACTCTGCAATGCGGGTAACGGCCTCAATCACGCGCTCGTCTTTTTTGAACCGAATGCCGGACTGACCATAATACCCGAAAACGACAGTGTCGCCGGTAACAATTTTACCGCCGCTTACGTCCTCTTCACCCATAATCATTTTGAGCAGGGTTGATTTCCCGGCGCCGTTGGGCCCTATAATGCCTATTTTTTCACCGGCCTGAAACTTGTGATCGAGTCCGTTCACAAGAATTTTATCGTCAAACTTTTTTACCACCGAGTGGAGTTCTAAAATTTTACTTCCCAACCGCTGCATAACGGTATCGAACTCCGGTTTTTCTTCAGTTACTTTACGGGAGGCTTTTTTTGCGATATCCTCAACCGCATCAATGCGGGCTTTCGACTTTGTGCCTCTGGCTTTGGGTTGTCGGCGTAACCACTCCATTTCTTTGCGCAACAGGTTTTTGTTCTTTTCGGTTTCGGCGGCTAAATTTTGCATTCGCGAATCGCGATTTTCCAAAAAGTACGCGTAGTTGCCTTTGTACTTGTGAAGTATGCCCTCGTCGAGTTCGAGTATTTCATTGCACACCCGATCTAAAAAATAGCGGTCGTGCGTCACCATAAACAACGTAATGTTTGTCCGACTTAAATACTCTTCAAGCCATTCAATCATCGATAAATCCAAATGGTTAGTGGGCTCGTCTAAAATGAGTAAATCGGGTTCGGATATCAGTAAGTGCGCCAGTGCCAGCCTTTTTACTTGTCCGCCCGAGAGTTCTCCCACAAGTTGGTCTAACTCGCCCGTGTTGAGCTTTCCAATGATTTGCTTCGCCTTGTACTCAAAATCCCAGGCGTTGAGTCGTTCCACTTTTTCAAAAGCGACTTCAATTTGTTTGTCGTCACCGGTTTTGAGGGCGTTTTGGTATTCTTTTACCGCTTTCATTTCTGCCGAGTCGCCGGTAAATACGGTTTCCAATACCGTTTTGGAGTTGTCAAACCGGGGGTCTTGTGCCAGAAACCCCGGGGTAATGCCGGTTCTGAAAACTACACTTCCGCTATCGGCACTGTCTAACCCCGATATGATGCGCATCAAGCTCGACTTCCCCGTACCGTTTCTCGCTACCAAAGCTGTTTTTTGACCTTTCGATATCCCGAAGGTGATGTTTTCAAAAAGTACCTTTTCGCCATAGCGTTTACTGACTTCTTCAACAGATAAATAATTCATTTTACAAAATTGCGTAATATTACCGAATGGTGAGCATACCGAATGAAAAGATGAGGTGGTGGCAGGTCAAATATAAAGGCAAAAGCTCATTTTTCGTGTGATATATTTAAATCGCCGTTGGATTGGTTTTTAAAACCATATCAAACAGACTGAACTGTGTTTATGATTTCCTTTGAAATTTTCATGAAGCTGTCAATGGCAATGATTGAAGAGTAGCTTAAAACGAGTATGAGCCCGGCGAAAAAACCTTTTACATTAAAAAAGAGTCTCTACTCCGTAATCTCTTTAAAATACGGCGACAACAAAAAGTTGATGAGTAGCGGCAGAATAATCAACACAAAAAGCACATAAATCTTCACAACCCAATCCCCCGAAGCATCAAACAACCGCTTTGCCTCCTCTTTGAATAACAGTATCGATTCTTTAAATCCGCCATCGTTAACCGTGATGTCGCGTTTAAACTCCCTAAAGAAAAAAACGGGGTAAATGAGAATTTCCTTCCACAAGGGAAGCAACCCGGGGTTTTTATGCAATGTGTAAACCTTTTTTTCCATAGAGGTATGCGGTAAACTTACGCTTGCTAATATAAAAAGTTATTGTACGGGTAACGCCGTGCGTGAATAGATTTGATTTTGTTGTAAATTAAATCCTTAAACTCATCAAAGTTCACCTTGTCTTTTGCCGATACAAATATACTCGGATGCTTTTTTGCCGAGTAGTGTTTCTTGATATCCTCCAAAGATACCGTATGTTGCTCATTACCCGTCTCGTCAAACTCGCCCTCTTCCAACGCTCGGTATTGATCAATTTTATTGAATACCATGAGCATAGGCTTCTCATCTTTTATGATTTCAGACAGCGTTTCGTTTACGGTTTGTATTTGCTCCTCAAAGTTGGGGTGCGATACATCTACCACATGAATAAGATAATCTGATTCACGCACTTCATCAAGGGTTGATTTGAACGATTCTACCAACTGGTGAGGTAACTTGCGAATAAAACCCACCGTATCGCTGAGCAAAAAAGGTAAATTGTGAATCACCACTTTGCGCACGGTAGTATCTAGGGTGGCAAACAGTTTATTCTCGGCGAAAACCTCCGATTTCGACAGGGTATTCATAATGGTACTCTTCCCCACGTTGGTATATCCTACCAAAGCCACTCGCACCATGCCCTGCCTGTTTTTGCGTTGGGTAGCCTTTTGTTTTTCAATGGTTTTGAGTTTCTCGCTCAGCTTGGCAATTTTATCCCGAATAATACGTCGGTCGGTTTCGATTTCTTTTTCACCCGCACCCCCGCGTGTGCCCGTGCCTCCGCGTTGTCTTTCTAAGTGCGTCCACATACGCGTGAGTCGAGGCAGCAAGTATTGCGATCGCGCCAGTTCCACCTGAGTTTTGGCTTGGCGGGTTTGCGCGCGCAGTTGAAAAATATCGAGAATGAGCAAACTGCGATCATAAATTTTCACCTTGAGTCTGTTCTCAACATTACGCAGTTGCGAGGGAGAGAGGTCGTCATCAAAAATAACCGTATCGATCTTGTGATCTTTGATAAAGTCGCCAATCTCCTCCAGTTTGCCTTTACCCACAAAAAATCGGGAGTCGGGTGCGTTGAGTTGCTGTGAGAATCGCTTTTTGGTTTCAATACCGGCGGTTTGAGCCAAAAACGCCAATTCGTCAAGATATTCCACGAGCTGTTCCTGTGTTTGACCGGGAACAACCAATCCCACCAAAACTGCGGTTTCAACCGTTCCGGCCGTATTTATAAGTTCGTTTTTATCCATAAATTAATTTCCCATCGTGCTCCACGGTATGCGAATGACCATGAGCAATAAACCGATGCCGTAAAACAAGGCGATTTGTTTGAATTTAGCCGCATCGTTGGGTTGGCGTTTGCCTCGTGCCCTGCCAATGGTAACGGCTACAACCGCCAAAATCATGGTGGTGGGGTGCTCCACCACTTTAAAGCGTAAATCAGAGTTGCCCATTACCTCACCCATTTGGCTAAAGTAACTTGCCCACGGACCGCTAAACAAAAGAATAAGGCCAATGAGCAATTGAATGTGCGTTAAAATCAACACGGCCAAGCTTTGTTTGTCTTCAAAAGCACCAAAAGGTTTTTTTTGATTGGCGTTAACCGCAAACCTGAATATGGTGAATAATAGCAGTACCAACAATAATATCATCAGTACATAGTGGGTTTGTTTGAGTATGTCGTACATGTTATTTGTTTTGTGCGAAAGTAATACAGCCTGTTGAATTGACTCAGATTTTCAATTTTATTCGAGTATTTTTTTTGATATGTTTTTTTATGTTCAGAACCCCGCCAAACAACGTTTGAACCTGCTGATATGTACGAACGGCAAGGGGAGTTCAGCATTTACCTCTGAGCCTTAAATTCTCCTCAGCCCGTTGCTTTTCGAATCTTGACGAAATTCCCTGAAGAAAAGAGTGCGGTTACATTCAAATTTTCATAGAATTTATGGCATCGGGCTTTTGTTCTCTTATCCCTAAATACGGCATTTGATTTGGTAAGTAGTGACGTATCCCCACGGGCTTACGGTCAGCAAAAGGTGTTTCGCAGGGCGTAGTCGCGTTCCGACGATAGGAGGAACAAAGCGCGAAGCCCGG
>PXEK01000324.1 GCA_003564735.1 Cryomorphaceae bacterium | reverse complement strand
TCGATGTGTTTATTGAGTTCATCGCGAGCGGCTTCAACGGCATCGGTTTCGGCAATGCCGGGGGCACGGTCAAAAATCACGTATCCGGTGATAAACGTGTTTTCGCTTTTGATGCTTTGCGGACCTCTTTCGTACCGGATGTCCAAAACACTGCCCAGCGGAATTTGAGCACCGGCGGGGGTTGGAACGAGAATACGCTCCATTTTTTCGGGAGTGTTGCGCAACTCCCGCGGGTATCTTAGTCGAACCGGGTAGCGCTCCCTGCCTTCAAGGGTTTGCGTGATAGGCATGCCGCCCGCCGCCGTTTCAAACACCGCCCAAATATCATCACTGTTGAGTCCGTAACGCGCTGCATTTTCGCGATTTACATCGGCAATAATATAGGGTTTGCCCACTATTCTATCGGCAAATACGGCTTGTTGTTTTACTTGCGGTACAGATTTGAGAATTTCCTCTACCTTAATCGCAAAGTCTTCAATAGTTTCTAAATCAGGACCAAAAACCTTAACGCCCATCGGCGCTCGCATCCCGGTTTGCAGCATCACTTGCCGCGTTTCAATAGGTTGCAATTTGGGTGCAGATGTGAGTCCGGGTATTTTCACCGCCCTCGTAATTTCATCCCAAATATCGTCGGGCGACTGAATATGTGGTCGCCAGTGGCGGTAAAAGTTTCCGTTATCATCTTCAATGAGTCGGTCGGCAACATTACTCAGCGCGCGTTTCACCTCGGGAGCCTGATCTAACGGACGCATATTTACATTGAGGTGTAAGGTGTCTTTATTCTTGGTCAGAACCCAATCCTTTTGAGCACTGAGCACCGCCGTATCGCCGTTTTGGAGAACAAACAGATAATCACCTGAGGCGGTTACCGCGTAGCGCGTACGGTTTCCGCGATCGTTCACGGCGTATTCGGGAAGGTAGTTGATGACATTCTCGTACATCGAAACCGGCGCGGGATCTAATGCCGACTCCACCCTGCCCAGCTTGCCAATTGTTTCTTCCACCTCCGGAATTTGAGAAACGGCCATATCAATGAGTTCCATGATTTCTTGCGCCTTTGAAAATCCGGCGTGAGGCATGGTTGTGGGCATGAGCAAGAAACTTCCCTCATCCAACGACGGCATAAACTCTTTCCCCGTTCCCGGGAAGGCCTCATCGAGTTTTTTGAACGGTCGGCTTTCCTGAATATTCCAACCTACGGCTTCTGCCGCATAGGTCAACGGCTTAAGGACTGTTTGAGCGCCCAACCAAATGTATAACGCCAGAATGATTAATCCGGCCGGTACGACCAAAAATGCGGTTTTGTGTCGCAGCAAAAAGCGCAACAGCCCTTCATAATAGTGTTTAATGAGGAGCATCACTCCCAAAATTAAGGTAAGCGCGAGCAATACGAAGAAATAGTTTGAGAAAGTAGATACCGACGGACCCAAAGGCAGCCATTCAACAGCCAGCAGCCAACTCACGGCTACGGCGGTAATTACGAAAGGCGAATGCTTTAACCAACCGGCCTTTTCACCCGCAAAAAGAGTAACCAGGTTAGCCGCACCAATAAGCGTTAACGTGATTCCCGCCCACGAGTAACCGAGAATGAGAACTATCAATCCCACAAGGGTTAGAAGTCCGTTCAACACGTATTTATACTTATTACCGCGCGGTTTAATATTAAACAGAATATGCACCGCGGCCGGCAGCAACAAAAGCGTTACGGGCAAAGCCGCCAGCAAGGCAAACGTTTTGGTGAATGCCAACGGAAAAAACAACTTCCCTTCAGCGGCTCGTAGGGTGAAGACCGGAATAAAACTAACGATAGTCGTAGTAACGGCAGTGAGTATTGCACCGCTAACCTCTGCCGCGCCGTTGTAAACGTATTCGAGCATGCTTTTGCCGGTTTTCTCCTCGATGTGCTTTAGAATGTTCTCGGTCAAAATCACGCCCAGGTCTATAAGGGTTCCGATCGAAATAGCAATCCCCGAAAGCGAAACAATATTGGCGTCCACACCCAGGTAATACATGGCAATAAACACCGCCAGTACCGAAATGGGCATAACCGACGAAATAACAAAGGATGTGCGTAAGTTGAGAATCATCACCACAATCACCAGTATGGTAATGAGGACTTGAAGTGAAAGGGCATCTTGCAGTGTTCCCAGGGTTTCCCTGATGAGGTGCGAGCGATCATAAAAAGGCACGATGGTGAGTTTGCTCGTAGTTCCGTCGGCAAGTACCTTTTCGGGCATACCGGGCTCCAACTCCGCGATTTTCTTTTTGGTGTTTTCAATGACGTTGAGCGGATTTGCTCCAAAGCGTGCCACCACTACTCCGCCCACCACTTCGGCGCCGTCACGATCCAGTGCGCCGCGCCTTTCTTGCGGACCCAAATTCACTTTGGCGATATCTTTAATACGCAGGGGTGTATGACCTTCGGACTGAACGACAATATTTTCTACATCATGAACAGATTTCAAGGTTCCGATACCGCGCACAAGGTACTCTACTTGGTTAATTTCTAAAGTCTTTGCGCCCACATCGCGGTTTGCCGACTGAACGGCACGAGCCACTTTGGTTATGGGCACGTTGTACTTTTGCAACGCGGCGGGGTCAACATCAATTTGATATTCCTTGACGTGTCCGCCAATAGAAGCCACCTCTGACACCTCCTCAGCGGCGTTGAGTCCATACTTCACATAATAATCTTGAACCGACCTAATTTCATTCAAATCCCAACCGCCGGTGACGTTGCCGTTTTCATCCCGACCTTCAATGGTGTACCAAAAAACTTGTCCGAGCGCCGTAGCGTCGGGGCCGAGTGCCGGACTCACCCCCTCGGGAAGGAGATTGGCCGGAATGGAGTTTAGCTTTTCGGTGATTCGCGACCGGGACTCGTAAAAATCCATATCATCATCAAAAATGATGTACACTGCCGAGAAGTCGGGCATGGAGTTACTGCGCACCGATTTTACCCCCGGAATGCCCAACAGATAAGATGTAAGCGGATATGTAATTTGGTCTTCAATATCGCGAGGCGACCACCCCGCTTTGGCGGTAAAAACGATTTGCTGGTTTTCACCGATATCGGGAATAGCGTCTACCGCAACGGGTTTGGAGGAAAGCAAACCGTCACCGCTAAAAAACGGCGCATGAATGAGTCCGACAATGAGGAATCCCGCAGCAAGCAGTGCCGCTACGAGCTTATTAACGAGAAAAAAACGAATGATTTGATTCAGCATAAATATAAAATTTCAGGTAAAGAGACATAGAAATGACCCTCCGGATACGAATCGACATCCGGAAATCATAAAACCTGAAATTCTATAAACGGAAAACCTGAAAAAGAACGCTAAAAGAGCGATTCAGCGGGGGCGGCCAAAAAGTGTGATACTCGAATTTGGGAGTAAACGAGAAACACACCGACTTTAAAACATCGGCCGTAACCGCTTGAAACGTAAAGGTGATATCCTGCACTAAAGTGGATAGCACCGATTGAACATCGGCACTTACACCGGTAAACACCGTTTCACAGCAACCGGACGTATTAAAAGTCGGCGTTGAAGAAGGGGCATGATGCGAAGAACATGAAGGAGTCGGATCGATTTCCTCCTCGGCAAACTGAGCTTTGAACGGACAACATGCTTTTTCGTTTTTTGCGGCGCATCGGGCATCTTTGTTTTCAGACTTGCAGGATATATCGGCATCTAACCACACAATCGCCGCCGAAACTTTATCGCCCGAGCAAAAATGTTCACCCACGGTAAAGTGCACATTCATCACGAGCGTGAGCACACTTAAAAATATGGCAATTCCCTTTTTCACCATGAGCAAAAGTACGAACAATTTTTAAAAAGGTTTTTTTGCGTGTAGATTGTATTATTTAAAGTTGGGTATTGCGGTGTTGATAATATTGTAATAGCCATGCTCGTTCTGCATCCTTACGCCCTAAGTCAGTTAAACTGAGAGGGTAAACTGATGAACGCAGTTGTGCTACTTCTGCAAAGGTGTCGCACCTGCGGCGCTCAGGAATATTTAGCTGCACAGATATTCTACAAAGGTTTCGCCCCTCCGGGGCTTATAAGTTACTATAAGCAAGTTGATTGACCAGACAGGTTGTGATCAAACCTGAACAAACTAAATCATTTACATCGTTAAAAACTATTGGGAATTTGATATCATGTAGCAAACCTGCAAGATCTTGTATTTTAATAATTTGTGAAACCTTACAGGTTTTCAGACAAAGTACAAACGCTAGAGTGATTACCTCAAATGAAAGTTGTTAACTTGTTGAAGGTCAAACGAAACCTGTCAGATTAGGGTAACCGGCTACCTCTACAAAGCAAATAAGCAAAAGGAATGAACAGCGTAAAATCAGCGCAATCAGCGATGCATCGAAGCTGTATCAGTGTATAATTGCAGAGAATCTTGCACTGCGAAGCAGCAAATCTGCGCCAATCCGCTAAATCCGCGTCATCCGCGTTCTATCCCTTTGCAAACGGAATTAACAGCGTTAAACCAGTGTAATCAGTGGTACAGCGAAGCTGCATCAGCGTAAAGATGCAAAGAATCCCGTGCTGCGAAGCAGTCAAATCCGCGAAAATCTATTTAATCTGCGTCATCCGCGTTCTATCTGGCAAACGGTTTTAACAGCGTAAAATCAGTGTCATTTGCGATGCAGCGAAGCCGTATCTGCGTAATGATGCAGAGCAATTGCAGCTGCGCAAGCAGCAAAATCCACGTCTATCCGTTCTCTTTACAGCGACAGCGTTTCAAACGCTGCCGAGAGTGGCTTTCCAAACTCCCAAACCTCCAAACTTCCGGCCTCCCAATCCCTAATCCCTAATCCCGAATCCCTCTCTCGCTGCGAAGCAGCAAATCTGCGCCAATCCGTTCAATCCGCTTCATCCGCGTTCTATCCCTTTGCAAACCGAATTAACAGCCTCAAGTCAACGCCACCCTACTTCAAAACACCAAGCTCCTCACCTACTTCCTTAAACGCCTTTACGGCAGCGTCCAGGTGCTCCTTCTCGTGAGCGGCAGAAAGCTGAACACGAATACGAGCCTGCCCCTTAGGAACCACAGGATAAAAGAATCCGATGACATAAATGCCCTTTTCCAGAAGTCTGTCAGCAAACTTTTGTGAAAGCGCTGCATCATACAACATAATCGGCACAATGGCTGAAGCACCGTCTTTGATATCAAATCCCGCAGACTTAATCTCTTTCTTAAAGTAACTTACGTTATCTTCCAGTTTATCACGTAAATGAGTACTTTCGCTCAACAAGTCAAAAACAGCGTTTGACGCACCTACAATTGCGGGAGCCAATGAATTCGAGAACAAGTACGGGCGCGAACGCTGACGCAGCATTTCAATAATTTCTTTGCGACCCGAGGTAAAACCTCCCATAGCCCCGCCCAGGGCTTTACCCAAAGTGCCGGTGATAATATCGACCCGACCCATAACATCGTTAAGTTCGTGGGTACCTCGACCCGTTTTGCCTATAAAACCCGTGGCATGGCAATCGTCAACCATTACCAACGCATCGTACTTCTCGGCTAAATCACAAATTTTATCCAACTGCGCCACATAACCGTCCATCGAGAAAACACCATCGGTAACTATCGTTTTAAAGCGTGCTCCCTCTGCGGCTTTAAGCTGCTCCTCCAAATCTTCCATATTGTTATTCTCGTAGCGGTAGCGCGCGGCCTTACACAAACGCACACCGTCGATAATTGAGGCGTGATTGAGCTGGTCGGAGATAATGGCATCATCCGGACCGAATAACGGTTCAAATAATCCTCCGTTTGCATCAAAAGCCGCTGCGTACAGTATCGCATCCTCCATTTTCACGAAATCGGCAATTTTCCTTTCCAGCTCCCGGTGAATATCCTGAGTACCGCAAATAAAACGGACCGACGACATCCCGTAACCCCGTTTGTCCATCAGCCGGTGGGCCGCCTCGATAATTTT
>PXEK01000235.1 GCA_003564735.1 Cryomorphaceae bacterium | reverse complement strand
TATTCACCGTAATGCCCTTGCCCGGAATTTTATACTTGTTGTTTTTAAGTGCCGCATCAATGCGTTTGTGACTTTCCTTTACCGCGTTATCGGGTAAACCCACCAAAAAAAAGTTGATGCCCTTTCCAATATTCACCTCAATGGTAATGGTTTGGGCGTTAATTCCATAAACTGCCGATCCGTAGGTTTTTACAAGCATAGTGCAATTAGTTTACCGCAAGTTTAACGAAAAACGGGCGGTTAGTCGTTGTTTTTTATTCCTTTTTTTTCGCGCCGGGGGCGGGAGTTTCAAAATCAAACGGAGTATGTTCACACTAAACCGCGCAGAACCAAGAATTCAGCAACCCGATGTACAAATGAAACGCCACGGCGTACCAAATCGAGCCCGTTTTCACGGTTAACAGCCCCAAGTAAATTCCTCCGAAAACCGTACCCCAAGTTTCGCCTTGCGGCTTACCGATGTGCATAAGTGTAGTGAGTAAAACTTGAAGCATAAGCGCTCCAAAAATGCCCATTTCCTTTTTGAATCCCAACCCCACAAAACCGCGAAACAAAAATTCCCAACCCACATAATGCGGCAGGTACGTGAGCGCCCAAAGGAAAAACATGAGTGCGCTTGAATTGGCTAAATCTAAGGGGAACTGACTGCGGTAAAACTCGGCATGTTCAGGATTTTGAGCGGTTTGATACACTACAAAAGGCATCACAATTAAGGCCGCCAAAGTAGCTTTTAGTCCCAATTTATAATCCCCGATTCCCAAGCCGTAATCCAACGCCTTTTCGCGCAGCACAACCTTGATGATCATGAGCGGAATTACGAACATAAAAAGGAGTGACCCGGCGTGATGCCACCCCCATTTCAACCACAAAAAAACCTGTTCATCTACCTGTAAATGAGAGAAGTGCTTTATGAAAAAACTTTTGTCGCCCTCATATAATTTAAGCAGCAACAGTACCGTTAGCGCGCTCCAAAGTACGGCCTGCCTTTTTGTGGCGGTAAATAACGGTTGTAGAAACGGGATATTGGCCAGGTATTTCATACCCGCAAAGAAACAAAAATATGTGCTATGTTGGTGTGGGGGTTATGTTGTGGCAGTGTGTTGATTTTTAAAATTCAGTTTGAAAGGGCGGTTTATTTTTTTGGTCAGAACGCGACCGGGGCATTGCTCATTCAGAATGTAAAAAAGTTAATACCCGTACTTGAGGGAAAGCCAGGTATATCACTCACACGGCCCGGGGGTAAAATCTTCAATTCCGGCGCAATTTGCCCGGCAGTCGTTCTCATACGTTACATCATTGCAACCGCAAACGGGTTGGTAAAGGTGGTAACACAAACAGCTTTGGGGGTCGTTCTTTTCTTTGCAATCGCTCGAGCAACTCGATAAAACAAAAAGCAAAAACGCTGTAAAAAGTGAAGTTCTCATCGGTGTGGTTTTTGGGTTTCTGAGATATTGTGCAGCCGGCTTCTCGGTTCTGACCAAAAGTAAAATACTCATTATCAAAAAGTACGAAGGTACAAAAAACCAAAACACCATCTACAAACGTGCGATGTATTTATCAAAAGGCTTGTTGTTCCAGCTCCCGAAAACGTCAAAAGGGACAAAACGGGCGAAGAGCTCCTCTTTATACCAGTTGTTTTTGCGGGTGAGCTGAATCACTTTTTTGTGGTGCTTACTGCTGTAGGCAAAATCGCTCATGGCGGCAGCGGTTTTCCAAAAACTTATGGTGGCCTGCTGTATGGCGGGCAATTCCCCTACGCCAACACCAAAAAGCAAATCGTTATACCGGTGCAAATCATCGGCGGCGGAGCCTACGTTTGTCCAGAAGGTAATGAGCTTTTCGGTTTTGATACGCGCCCGCGTGAGAACCACAACGGGTTTATCGGGATGTACTTTCGCGGCGCTTTTGAACGGATTTTGACCACTCCCCCTGCCGTGTGCCATCGCATTTTTAAGGTAAAGCGTGAAAGACTCCTCACTTCGTTGTTTATAGTGAAGATAGAAGTTGTTTTTGGCGTAAAACGCATCGGCATGCGCGCGATTTTCCCAAACCATCAAAAAAGCATAGGTTGAAAAATCGGGGCGTAAGCTAAAGCCGTCGCCGCCTCCCGTGCCTAAGGTTTTGACGAATTTGAGTCCGGGTACTCCCTCCATTTGCTTTAGCGCCGCTTGCACTTGTGTGAAACCGTAAAACTTATTCTTTAACCCCTTCATTTTAAAGAAGGTTAGGGTGGTGATACTTTCAGACATCAGACTCCCTCTTTTTAAATATTCCGGTTTGTATGCCCATGGGGAAAAAGCGCTCTAGTGCAAAAAACGGAGCGGTTACGACTTTCAAGAATACCAAGGGCCAAAAATGTTTTTCCATACTCGCGCTCCAATCGGTATTGTGCTTTTGACGGTGCCCCAGCCACCACAGAGTAAAGGCATCCAGCGTTCCTCGCTTTTTATATTTTACTTGCGTCCATTGTGCGCCGGGGAAAAGTTTTCTAATCCCTGCCGTGCTGAATAGCGTGAGGTGACGTGGCGAATGCCAGCCCTGCCAATGTTGTTTTTGAGCGGCGGCGGTTATGCTTTCGTGGTGAGGCACCTCAAAAATGAAGAGTCCGCCCGGCTTCAACAATTCGAGCAACCGCTTCACCGTTTTTTGCGGGTGGTAATCGTGTTCCAGGTAATGCCATGCCGTGATGACGTCAAATTGGTGATCAAATTCTACATCGTGAATATCGCCTTGTGTAAGGTTGAGTGAGGAATAGTTAGCGTTTTTCCAACCTTCACTAGAAAAATCGATCCCGTAACAACGGCAATTGTATCTCTTTTGAAGTGCTTGTAAAAAATCGGGTTTACCACAGCCGAGGTCCAACACCCGCGTATCGGGTTTTAAGTTGATGACGTTACGGACGGTATTTACGCGACTGCGGTTCAGTTTTTCATCACTGCGTTTCACAAAATCGCTGAATTTACCCCAAGCCGAGGCACCGCGATAAGGCAAATAGGCTTTGGAATAGTAACGGTGCAGCTCTTGCTGAGGTACGGAATTCTGCAGAAAGACACTTTTACACTGTGCGCACTCATTAAATCGGTATTCCTCATTGTTGGGAACGTGCATGTGCGCACGGGTGGTGATGTAGTGGTGTGATGATTTTCCGTTGCACACGGGGCACCGATTTCGGGTTTTTGTGTTTTGAGTCGTACCGGCTTTTGTTTGTGTGTGAAGCATTATTTTAACGAACGTAACCCGGCGCTATTTGTTGAACTTGCAATCACGGATCAATACTCGCTCACATCAAAACTTAAAGAAAAAAGCCGTTTCACCGGTGAGATTCAAACTTCGAAAATTTCTGTAAAAAGCGTAACCCGCCATAAAGTTTAAACTCAACCTTTCTGCAAGAATAATTTCGGCGCCCAAACCCACGCCGCTGTTCAAGTAACTCTCTTGTCTTTTTACTTCATAAGGCTCCTGTTGATTGGGTTGTTTAGGGGCATAAATAAAATCCAAGTAAGTGTTGTAATAATAATGATTCCCTTGATACAAATACAAATTTGCGCGTCTCGATTCTACAATGTTATACAAAAACGTAAGACCCAAACTGTACCTTTCGGTATCCTCATCAAAGTACGGCCCTACATTTGCCTGAACTCCGAACTTTTTGGGCATATAACGAAAAGCTAATCCGTAGCCCGTAGTAAATCCCGCTCCAAATCCCAGATTGAATTTGAATTTCTCTTCCTCAGTCGCGTTGTTTTCAGATTGACCGTAAACGGTTTGATTTGCGCTGAACACGAGCAAAAGCGCACTCGATAAAATCAAAATACGGCGTTTCATATTTATTGGTTTTTAGTTGGTTACAGGGCGTAAAATTACTTGCATTTTCAATACGCAAAACAAAAATAAAGAAATATTTTTTTGCCATTCCGCACGTTTGATTTCTGAGCATTCAGAAACCCGAAACCACCAAAATGTATGATACTTTATAACCGCTTTGCGCATTGAACTAAAGTTTGAAAAAAGTCACTCCGCAATTCGACTCTTTTTACCCGCATATTAAGCAGCTAAACACGGCGAAAATCCCTTATTTGAATATTTTTTACCCAAATAAGCATTGTCAATCATGCTTATTTTTACATTTGCATTAAAATAAGCAGGAAAATGAGTTTCAATCCGGTTATTCCTACAGAAAAAAGAATTGAGCGTTTACAGTACGAAAATCCTTGGTGGGTAAGCTCACAAGTGCAGGATATTTATCAAAAAATGACCAAGCGCTTGTATTTTGACTTATTCTATCCGTTTATAATTGAAACCGGAATAAAAAGGGCTGTAGTGCTCATGGGGCCAAGGCGGGTGGGTAAAACCGTTATGATGTATCACTCCATTCAAGAACTTATCAAAGAGGGAGTTTCACCAAAAAAAATATTCTTTATAGGAATTGACAACCCGATTTATATGCACTTGGGGTTAGAAGATATTCTGCTGCTTGCAAAAGAAGCCGTAAAACTCGACAAATTAAACGGATGCTTTGTTTTTTTTGACGAAATTCAATACTTAAAAGACTGGGAACGCCATTTGAAAGTCCTTGTTGACCACTATCCCGAAATAAAATTTGTCGCCTCCGGATCTGCTGCGGCGGCTCTAAAACTGCAAAGTTCAGAAAGCGGTGCCGGAAGATTTACAGATTTCATGCTTCCTCCTCTTACCTTTCATGAATACATTCATTTAAAAGGATTGAACCACTTGGTACAAACCGACACGATTATTTATGACGATAAAGAACTACCCTTCTTTACTTCGCATGACAACAAAACCTTTAACAAAGAGTTTTTTCACTATTTAAATTATGGCGGATATCCGGAAGTGGTGCTTTCCGATCACATCCAAAACGATATGGGGCGTTTTGTGAAAAGTGACATCATCGACAAGGTTTTACTGCGCGACTTACCGAGTTTATACGGAATAAAGGATGTTCAGGAATTAAACAGCTTTTTTTCCTATTTGGCATATAACACAGGGAATGAGTTTTCATATCAAGGATTATCGAGTGATAGTGGAATTCAAAAGGATTTGATCAAAAAATATCTGGAATATTTAGAGGCCGCGTTTCTTATAAAAGTGATTCACAAAATTGACGAGAATGCGAAAAAATTTAAAAGAATTACCGGCTTTAAAGTTTACTTGACCAACTCCTCTTTGCGCACAGCCCTGTTTTCACCAATCGAACAAACAGATAATGAAACGGGAAACATGATAGAAACAGCAATCTTTTCTCAATGGATGCACAGGGAAAACCTCAATTTAAAGTACGCAAGGTGGAAAATAAACAAGGCTCAAGGTGAAGTAGATATCGTGCAAATTGACAATAAGTTATTAAAGCCTCAATGGTGCGTGGAGGTGAAATGGAGTAACCGCTATTTTGAAAAGCCCAAAGAACTAAAAAGCTTGATTTCTTTTTGCGAGCAAAACGAATTTACCGCCACAATGGTAACCACCATAAATATCACAGGCAATAAAATCATTGGTGATTTAAATATCTCTTTTGTACCCGCCGCAGTTTATGCCTACAACATCGGAGTCAATACCCTTGACCAAAAACTCAATTGGTGAGACTTATTCCAATCGTCACAGTCAATTATTAATCAATCACTTCTCCTTCATATAAACCCACGGATTTCCGTTAATCTTAAAGCTCTCGTCGTAGTTTGTATCCAACTCATCCAGTGCTGCGTCTAAATCGTTGGTTTGCTTGGCAGTTACAAAATAAAAAGATCCGTCATCACTTTGCACAATCTTAGTATCAAGTCCCTTTTCGGTTTTTAGCAATCTTTGATAACGTTGCGCTGCCTCCAGCGGCTTGTATGCGCCCAAAACAACGTGGTAATCGTAATTCTCGGCATCATCAACTCGGGCGTTGCGCACATCTTTCAAATAGTCGTCTTTTTCGTCGGCACTCTCGTTATCGGTATTCTTTTTTTGGTCAGAACCACC
>PXEK01000346.1 GCA_003564735.1 Cryomorphaceae bacterium | reverse complement strand
TTGGCTCCCGATCGGCTCCCGATAAGTGTAATGTCTTGACCCTGAACATATTTTGCCTCGGGCGTAACGGCATAATTCATAAATCCTTTTCGAATGAGAAATACTCCCGTACCGTAGGGGGCTTGCACCATTTTGTGCGCATCCAGAGTAAAGGAGGTGATTTCGGGATTTTGAAAGGTGAGCTCGCTGTCGGGATCTGAAAAAGGATAAATAAAGCCTCCAAAAGCACCGTCGGCATGAATTTTATAGCGGAAATCGTATTTTTTGAGCGCCTCCACATAAGGGGTGACTTCATCTACCGAACCAAACATGGTGGTGGCCATATTGGCGAAAACCACAAAGTTTTTGATGCCCTCGTTTTTGGCGTCGCGCAGTACCGAATCTAAAGCATCGGGTTTTATTTTTCGCGTTTCGTCATCAACGGGAACGGTAAATATTTTGATATTGAGGATGTTCACCGCCTTGTAAACGGCGTAGTGGGTATCGGTGCTGCACAGCAAGCCTATTTCATTGTGCCGGGCGTTGTGGTTCTGAATGAAAAAATTGCGATAAATCCATGCGGCCTGTATGTTGGCTTCAGTACCTCCCGAGGCTACGTAACCGTCTTGTTGATTATCGTCACCTTTCAAAATATCCTCAGCGCAAATTTTGATGAGTTCACGCTCAATTTCCTGCGTGCCTTCAAAAAAACTTTCTGATTCTCCCAATGTATGGCACCCGATGTTGTTGGGATTGGCCACCATGGTGCTCATGTAGGGGGCATCGCGCAAGAAAGGGGCTTCAGAGTAAAATACATTTTCGTCAAGATGCGAGGCGGGAACTCCCAAAAATTTGCCTTTTCTAAAATCGACATTTTTTTTGAGGGCGTTAAAAACGATGGTTTTTATTTCTTCGCTCGATCTTTTTTTCCAAGTGCTGCTCATGAGTTTGTTTTTGGTGGTTTGTTAACGCATCCCGACCAAAATAGTTATATGTTTCCTGCCGATGAAAAACAACCTTACTCCACCATTAAATTACAACCTCGCACATCACTGTGATCATACCTGCCCAATACCTCAAAAGAATCGTCTGCATAGGTTTTTCCCAAATCATGCGTAGATAAAAAACTGCATGAATACACATTGGCCAAATCAATAATGTTGATACCGCCCGTTTGCTTGTGTCCTAACCGTTGAAACGGATCGTAAATATCACGAATGCTGATTTTCATCCAGGGCGGAGTTGTAAATCGGTTCTGACCCATAGAGTAAGCCTGCGACAATAACTCCGTCATTCCGTACTCGCTGTGAATGGTTTTTACGCCGAATCCCTTTTTGAGGGTTGCGTGTAATTCCTCTTTGATCATCTCCTTTCGCCTTCCCTTCATACCGCCCGTTTCCATGATTAGGGTGTGCTTTAACTTTTGAGGGAAAGTCTCCATAAAGTCCAACAGCGCAAAGCTCACCCCGATAAGCAGTGTTTTTTGTTTTCTTTTTTCCAGCAGTTGTAATTTTTCGTGGAGCTCGTTGTGGTTGTATAGGTAAAAGCCGCTGTGCTCGTTTTTAGTTTTTTTGATGAGGGAATCTACCATATACACCAATGAGGCATCGGGGCGTTCGAGATACCCGGGCAACAATCCCAAAATCGCATAATTGGTTATACTGCCGTACATACGTTCAAAACCGTGTAAAAAACTTGCTTCATAAACGCCGGTGTCGTAAACGTAATGTTTTGAGTTTTCACTTCCCGTGGTGCCGCTTGATGAAAATACCGTTTGCGGTTTGGCTACGGTATCGGGATAAATGAGATGCTTTTTAAAAGCTTCTACGGGCAGGTGCGGTATTTCGCCGTAATGACTCACCGCGGCGGGGTTAATGTTAAGCAATTCCAAAAACCTGCGGTAGGGCGGTATGTTTTTGGCTTGAAAATGAAATACCTTGAGAGCAACATCGGCAAAGGCAGCCTCGTTATCTATGTTCCAAAAGTCTTTTGTTTTGAACAAAACCGATGTGTTACTTTATTATTTAATAATTTCGTGCCGATGAAAAACACCGCAAAGTTATTGTTTTTAGTCCTCACAGTGCTTTATTTACACACTGCCTGTACAAAGGAGCCCTGCGAAGAGGATATTCCCGTAATTGAATATAATCGTTTTGAGCGCATTATGCCCGATACGTTTTTGCTGGTGTATGATTTTACGGATTGCGAGGGAAACATCGGGCTGGAGTCGTCAGATGATGATCCGCCGTTTGACCGCGACAGTGAGTACTTTTTCAACTTTTGGGTAGATTTGTATTTTATGGAAAACGGCGAATGGCAACTATACGACTTTGGTGACGGCCCCGGGCTTAATGACCGAATCAGGCGTATTTTTGATGACGGTCGCAGCCGACCCGTTGAAGGTGAAATTGAAAAATTTATTGACGCCTCTGCTTTTGATCCCGATTTAGACACTATCAAGTTCAGGGCGGTGCTTGTTGACAGGGCGCTCAATAAAAGTTTTCCTGCCGATTCTGACCCTATTGTTCTGTCGAGAAAATAACCTCAAACCCCCCAATATGAAAATCGCCATCGTAGGTCCGGCTCACCCCTTAAGAGGCGGCATTGCATCCACAAATGAGGTTTTTGCCCGCAGTCTGCAAAAAGCGGGACATGAGGTAGTCATTTACTCATTCAGCTATCAATACCCCGGTTTTTTGTTTCCGGGTAAATCTCAGTTGAGTGAAGAAGAAGCTCCCGCAGACTTGAACATTCAAAGCACCTTATCCTCAATTAATCCCTTGACGTGGTACAAAACCATTGCGAAAATAAAAACCTTTCAGCCCGACAGGGTTTTCATTCGCTACTGGCTGCCCTTTATGGCGCCGGCATTGGGAACCGTTGCGGCAGGATTAAAAAAGCACGCCCTTGTTACGGGTATTACCGATAATGTGATTCCTCACGAAAAACGCCCCGGCGATACCGCACTCACCAAGTACTTTATCAAAGGTTGTGACAACTTCATCACCCTTTCAAGCACCGTAAAAACCGAGTTGGAGCAATTCACTCGCAAGCCCTGCATTTACCTCCCGCATCCCGTAAACGAACAGTTTGGAGAAAAAATGAGTAAAAAAGAGGCTCGGGAATTGCTCAATCTGGAGCAAGATGCGGAGTACGTGTTGTTTTTTGGTTTAGTGCGCGCCTACAAAGGGTTGGATTTATTGCTCAAAGCATTTGGCACAAGCACCCTTAAAAATCGCAAAACCAAACTCCTCATAGTGGGCGAGTTTTATGATGACCCCGAAAAATATATTGACCTTGTTAACCGGTTAAACTTACAAGGTAGGGTGATATTTGAAAACAGGTTCATTCCTGAAAGTCAGGTGAAAAGCTACTTTTGTGCGGCTGATTTGGTGGCGCAAACCTACCACTCGGCAAGTCAAAGCGGTATTACCCAAATCGCCTATTGGTTTGATGTGCCCATGCTCGTAACCGATGTGGGCGGCTTAAAAGAGTTTGTTCCGCATGAAAAAGTGGGGTACGTAGTGCCCAAAAATCCCGATGCCATAGCCCGTGCCGTTGCTGCCTTTTATGATGAAAAACGGTACTCCTCATTTTCCCGCGCCGTGGCCGTGGAGAAAGAAAAATACCTGTGGAGTACCTTTGTTAAACACGCCGTAGCCTTTACGTCGCAAAAAAACTCAACTCATGCAACCGCTTCATAAAATACTTTTACTCTCCGTAATTTGCAATATGCTTTGTGTGTTTTTGGTCAGAACCCAAAACGCCGATTTACACATGGAGGACATTGTGCCGCTCAGCGAACCTCAACTAAATGAAAACGTGAGGTACAGAGCCGTAAGCACAAACAACGGTCCCGAAGCCCTTCCCGAAAATACCGAAGTCAGTATTATTTGGACGGTTCAAGGCCAAAGCGTTCCCGCGCGTTACGAGTTGGAGTGGCCCGTGGGCGATACCTTTCGTTTGTTGTCGCCTCCGTTTATGTTTTTGCGTCCCGACTCATTTCAAGTGTGTGCCGAATTTGATTTCCCCGCAGATTCCATAACCTCCAATCACAAAGTGTGTATCACGCAAGTGCTCACCGACCAAACCAACAGCATTGCCGAACGTAACCAAAATGACGACTATTCCATTATAAATGAGGGCAGAGCCTTTTATTTGACCGGCTCAATGCCAAAAAGCGTGACCTGGCAATTGTTTGACCTTTCGGGTACAGTGCTGCAAACCTATGAAGGCGAAAGGTTTATACCCCGAGTGAAAAACGACGGTATTTTTATACTGCGAGCTATGCATGAGAACAAAGCAATAGCGAAAAAGGTCATGTTGCGCCGTTGAGGTACAACCGAAAATAAATACGGGGAGTGTTGTAAGTAAGCGAGTTATTTTTTTACTTTTGACCATTGAAATCTCATTACATGAGTGAAAAGTTATACGATTTAGGTTTTGTTGAAGAAATGTCAGGCGGGAATCAAGAATTCACCCGACAGCTAATGATTTTGTTTATCGAAACCGTTCCGGAGTCGCTGGACAACATCAACAAGTACTTTCAATCCAATGAGCGGGAAAAACTCGTTTCAGAGTTGCACAAATTAAAATCCACAATAAACACCGTAAAAGTTCCTTCTTTCTCACAAAAAGTAGAGGAGTTTGAGAAGTTGTGTAAAAAGGGAGGTTCAGCAGATTCGATGAAGGAATACGTGCTTGAGTTTAATGACGTATTGCCAACAGTGGTAGATCAAATGCGTACTGATTTGGAAGAGGTGGAGAAGGGGAACAACGGTTCGTTGTAATATTCGGAAGCTTTATTTTCTATAAAGGGCTACCCCTTTAAGTCGCGGCAAGAATAATATTAATGCCTAGAAAATGAAGTCCGGCAGAGCAGATTAATTCAAATTTTCATAGAGTTTATGGCATCGGGCTTTTGTTCTCTTACCCCGAAATACGGCATTTGATTTGGTAAGTAGTGACGTATCCCCCCGGGCTTACGGTCAGCAAAAGGTGTTTCGCAGGGCGTTGACGCGTTCCGACCATTAGGAGTGCTACATCCACAAGGAATCCGGAATAAACCTTCCGATATATCGGATTACACTTTTGGGTGATTTTTTCTGATTTGTGTCGGCAAAATTGAGGTAGGTTATATTTTTAACGGGAGGAGTTTTGAAAAAAGTAAAGTGTTTGGATGCTGTTACGTGAGGGATTGTCTTCTTACTCGCACACTGTACAGTTTAACTCTTTATTTTGCTCTATTCTTGCCGTTTTGGCTTTTTGCTTGAGGGGTTGAAAGTTTAGTTTGAGATCCGGATTTGTATAGGATTCATACGGTGTCAGCCCGTTCAACGAACAATGCGGTCTTTTTTTATTGTAGTCCTCAACTGCCGATGTTAAGCATTTTTTGATTCCGTCAAATGTAGTCGGCTTTTCAATTCGCAGGTATCGTTTCACGATCTTGATCACGGCTTCTACAGGGGAGTTAGAATATTTAATGTCCTTTCGAGCTATGATCTTGATTATCTCGGTTAAGGGTTGTATAGAAAAGCCCGAGTTCACCACTTGGGGCTTTCAATGAACATCCTTCCTGTGACCCAAATCAATCACATCCACCAAAAGAACACTGTCCTGAATCTCGTAAATAATGCGATAATTAGCAACACGAATGCGGTAACCGTCCCTGCCTTTTAGCTTTTTATAGCCCTGCGGGCGTGGGTTGTTACCCAAGTCCAGTATGGCAGTTTTGAGATTGGAATAATACGGTTCCGGAATTTTAGAAAGCTTTTTCTGCGCTTTGCGCTCCACACGAACTTTGTACATCACTTTTGTTTTCGTCCGCGTTTTTTTTCAATCTCCCTGAAAGCCTCTTCGGCATCTATAAACTCCTGCTTGCCTTTTTTGGCTGCATCATAGAGTTTAATGTCTTCCAGTTCTTCTAAATTATCCATCATTTTTTTGTACTCCTTGATAGGAAGAATGATTGCGAGTTTTTTACCGTGATCGTCTGTTACAAATTGTGTTCTCATTGGATATATATTATTTTTGCATTTGTATC
>PXEK01000054.1 GCA_003564735.1 Cryomorphaceae bacterium | reverse complement strand
CCGGCACTAAATAACTCATTGCAGGGTCAACATACTCAACTTCAGATACATAAGTTTTACCTACAAACCCGACATCACCGTGTACTTCAAGTTTTACTGTAGGGTTATCCGTCCCAATTCCCACATTCCCCTCCACTATGAGTCCGTTTGCAGGAGGTTGAACACCATTATAGTTATCTGAAATATTTACTCCTGAGTAAATTCGAACAGCTTCCTCTCCGCCTATTTCCTCAACATCGGCAAAATTCACCGGTCTCCACGCTCCCACATTATCATCCCAATAAAAAAAGCGGTTGACATCGGTATCAAAAACCAATAGGCCCTCAGCGGGCGGAGTGGATGCTATAGCCATGGCACTGCGCTCGGCTGAGGTCATGCGCGGAATTAAAAGACCCTTATCGTTCGCACTCATATCCACCAGTGCAGAGGGGTGAGGGTTGGGATTATTATAACCTACCTGTGCCTGCAGTTCGAAAAACACAAAGAAGAAGCAGCTCATGAAGACAAAACCGGATTTATAAATTAATTTCATAAATTTAAATATTTAATTTATCCTTAGCATTTAACTCTTACTCTGAAATCTCCACCGTCACCACTTCAGATTTAATTTTATTCCCTTTGTTATCGTACACTTTCAGCATAAACTCATGCTTTCCCGCAGCGGGTTTTTTAATGGTGTACTCCATAGTATTCAACTTGCCGGTAACGGGTTTTAATTGTTTGTCACCGGGGTTTTTACCGTACAACACATATCCCACAACCGAGGCCGGATCATTTACTTCCCACTCGAACTCAATATTGTTATTGCGTCTGCGGGTTTTGGCTTTAAACTTTTTCAACTCTGCGGTTGCAGATTTATCCCGAGCGATTTTTATGCTTTTTGCATTGGATCGCGGCGAAACATTACCGGCAGTATCTGTGGCTATTACCGAGTATTCATAAGTACCCCCCGGCTCTGCCGATCGGTCGCGATAGGTTTTTGTCTCGGGACGCAAAATGTTGATATTTACCTTTTGCCATTCACTGTTTTCACCGGTCAAACGCCGGTAAACATCAATCCCCTGCAAATCGCCGGCGGCAATTTCCTGCCAATTGACTTCGGGTTGATTTTCATCATTTAGCGCGATACGGGTAATGAATGGTTTGGGCGGCGGATTTCTATCTTCAAAAACGGCCTGTGCAACATTGCTCATTGAGCTTTTGTTGCCGTTGGTATCTACCGCTACAACCTTGTATTTATAACCGCCGACTACATTTTCGGGTAATTGATTTGTAAAAGAAGTTTCTGTAATAGGCACACGATTAAACCGGTTATATGGTCTTGACTCGTCACCTTGTTGGCGGTAAACGATATACCCCATCAAATCTTTATCGTGAACGGAATCCCAAGAAATCAAAACCATACCCGTATCAATTTCAGTGATGACATTTTTCGGTACTTCGGGCGGAATCACATCTATTAGATTTTTGGATATTGGTTCACTAAAAGACGAATTGTTGTTTACATCGGCAGATTCTATCTTAAAAAAGTGCTCTCCCGCTTCTTCTACTTGATATTCAACGGTTTTTTGCACCGCGGGCAAACTTTCAATTACCGGCTTGTAATCACTGTCACTGCCACGTGAATAATGAATGGTAAATGATTTAAAATCATCAGGGATTTCGGCCTCCCACTCCAATACCAAAGTCAATGAAGCATCATCACCATCAATTTCCAAGTTAAACGGGGGGGTGGGCGGAATAACATCTTGGGTACCGAATTTTACGGGGTTAGCCGTTTGAGCCTCCAAACCAAAATAATCGACCGATTTTAAAGAGTATATAAACTCGTCGTCTTTATTCAGTCCCAAATCTTGAAAAGGATATTTAGAAACACCGCCTCCTTCATTATTAAATCGCACCGGTTCGTCATTAATTTTAGTTACATTTTCGGGGTCATCAGCCGGGGCGCGATAAATATTTACGGCATAATATCTTTCCGGCTCGGCTTTCCATCCTATTTTGATTTTGGTGTTTGAACTCTTAGAAATTATTTCTTTCGGCGCCTCTTCCAAGCGCAACTCACCGGCGGTTATCGGTTCTGACCGAACTATTTCAACTTTGTTTCCTTCCTTGATTTCTTCAATGATATATACATATTCAGAACCCTTAGCCGCCGTGGCGTCATCGAACCGAATTCCCGCAAATTGAGCAAAGTGCTCATTTGAAATAAAATACGGGATAAGAACAAAATCCATCATCGGTTCTTTTCCTAAATAATAATCCGGCTTAGAAATTATTTCTGAAAATCCCTCCAATTCCTCAGTTAACACGGCTTCAGGAATTGGTTTTGCGCCGGGCTTTAGCGGTTCATTATTGAGTTTTTCTCGATCATTTGTCCCCTGTTTTTGGCGATAAACGTTAAACCCTTCGTGAGAAACTATTTTATCGGTAAACCATTTAAGTTTTACCGGGCCGTTTTCATCGTCAATACGCACATAAAGCAAGGTTTCATCGGTATTTTGACTCATTAAAAGATTGATAGCGGATAAACCCGGAATCAACACGATAAGCAATATGTATTTCATTATTTTCATTGATTACTATTCAATTAATGGTACAACACCTGAAAATTTAGCGGTAAATGATTTCCCTAATGCACTGAAAGACGCCTCAAAGTCTCCTTCAAGTTGAATTACTTGGTTGCTTCCCGTTAGTTTGCCGTCAGCCAACAAATAAACTGTACCCAAATTTACATTGCCTTTTTTCAATAAAATCTCATAATCAATTCCGGCAGACACATAAAAGCTGGCGTGTGTATGAAGCTGAAATTCGGCAGCTAATTTTTCGGGAGTATCAAGAGATGCAAGATCAAGGCTGCCGGAAACGGAAGACTCTATTTTGGAGTTCAATTCAAAATAAGGTCGTACCCAACCCACGGCCAAAGGAAGTTTTGGTGATTTGATATTTATATCCGTTTCCACTCCTAAGCCATATTCCACATCGAATAGTCCACTTCCTCCTTGAATGCCTCCATGCATCCATGCGTAGGCTCTCAAATTGGGTTGACAGTACAAGTCCACAGTCATGGGTTTTTCTCGGGTGCCGAGTTTTACCTCATAATGATGAGCCTCAAGGTCAGGTAAGTTTTCAAAGTCAATTTTCAAGTCTATATCAGCCTGCCCCTTACCGCAATAATAAATGGGTGCGGGGAGACCCGGGTGCAGCGCCAGACCTAACCAAATATCAGCATCAAGCCTTCCCTTAGCTTCATAAATTTTCCCCGGACAGGCATCCAACCCACCTGAAATTCCCACTACACTCTCATCATCAAGTAATAAATCAAGCGGGGTGAAATCAGCATTAATTATACCTCCTTTAAAGTTCATGAACACGCAACTTCGCAGACCTGTAAGAGAATTTGGATTGTCAAAATCTATAGGCTCTGAAGGGTTTATTCTACCTCCTCCATTAAGTTTGAAATTATATATAACACCTCCACCAATTCCGGAATACGGTATAGCAACCTCATCTTGAATTCCACCCGATACCGTTACAAATGCGGGGACATCCGTATCAATTTTAAACTCTTTCTTAGGCACAGACTCTCCGCTATGACTTACCCATTCATCAGGCGACACATGAGTGCCTATTGCAAAACCAACTTCATTTACACCTATTAAGGGCGGCTTAATAGTAAAATGAGTACCTACATAGCCGCGAATGAGTAAAACAGGTTTTGGTTTTTCACTAGATCCTGTTGTGAAACCTGCCATAATTTGTCCCTCTAACTCATCAACAACAGGTATGGGTAAAATTCCTGAAACAAAATTAATTGTTCCGCTTAACACATTTGTTCCCGGACCGAATTCATGATCGTGCAAGTAAGAGACCTTTGCAAAGCCGCTGGCAATCATACCCAGGTCAACAAAAATTTCGGCATCAAACTGAAACCCGTAATCTGAAGATGTGAAATTAGACCCTGCCCCCACATCAGCTTTCATGGAGGCATCTTTAAATTTCAAACCTGTAATTCGGCTTGCTGCATCTGACAAGCCCTGCAGCATATCAGAAGAAACCTCAGCCGAAGCTCCGGCCTGAGCAGATACGTTACCGTCACCAACAGTAATCCCGGCAGAACCTTCTCCTCCCGCTGCGGCAAACGGACTGTAAGCCTCTGCATTGCCTGAAGCACTTGCACTTGCCGTCATAGCACCATCACGAAAATCAACTTTAGCTTGAGCACTCGCTCCCGTAGTAGCCGTTGCTTCAACATTTGCTTTAACGCCGCCAAACACCACTTGCACGCCGGCTCCGGCTCCCGCATTTGCCGATGCTCCTGCTTGCGAAACGCCTCCCGAAGAACTCGACCCGGCGCTTGCTCCCGCACCCGCCCCCGAACCGGCGCCCGCACCCACCCCGGCATCACTGTATCCCGGCCCGAAATCAATAGTAGCCCTCGCCCCTACTGCTACACCGTAATCTTCTAATTCAATAGCACCAATAGCATCTACGGTAAGGGGCATACCGTTTAAATCACACGAAACCGGAGTTTCCAATTCCATAGGAGCACTTACAGCTCCAAAACCTATTCGATCATAGGCATCCATCTTAAAATCAGAGATGTTATCCACGGTCAGACCCAATGCCGGACATTCATATTTGGCATTCATTTCAAGATTGCCGTCGTCATCAAAATGAGCGCTTGCTACATCAATGTACATGTACCGTTCGTCGTCGTCTTTATCTATTTCAATTTTCTCGTCGAAATTCCCTTCAAAAAAAGCTTCCTCAAAACCGGTTGCCGAAAGCGGCACGGTAACATCAAAGGTTTTACTCTCTGAAATCATGGGTAATACTAAATCAACAGCTATTTCACCCGACTTAAAGTCGCTGCCGTCAACATCAAATTTCAAATAATCGAAGTCTCCTATAAAGGCGTGAACCGAAACCAGTTTATCTGAAAAGGAGTGGTCAATCTCAAAATTAAGACCCTTGGAATCAATGCTGTTCTTTTTAATGTGCGATTGATTTAAAGCGCCGTTCAATCTAATTTCTTTATCAATATAAGCAACGGCATTTTGGTCAAAACCCAACGGCATTACAAATTCAACTTCATCAAAGTACAATCCGGTCCAGTCAGGAGAGCCGCTTTTTTCACCGGGCGATTCATCTTCACTAAAATCTACAGTGATTTTAGAAGGATCGATGTGCATTAGCGTATTTTCAACAAGGTAAATTTGCACATCATTTAAGTTGTACTCAATAGTATTGTAATGCAGGTTATCAAAATCGATAAACGGAATAACAACAGTTTGCCCCTCATCGTCAACGATATCACTGCCGTCAAATGTAATTTCACCGTTGTAATTTCCGGTAAACCTGTTTTCACTTATAATCAACTCAGAGGTTTCATCATAAGTAATGATGATTCCGGCAGGATCCAGTAAGTTAAAAGTGTTGTTCTCACTCAAATTTAAACCGCCCTGCAAGTAATAATTATCAAAATTCACCCAGTCGGTTTCGGTTTCCATTTCCGCTTGATTACTCGAGGTGGTTGAAAGCGGCAACGGGTATGTGATTTTCCCTTTCAGAGCCAAAGCGTCTTTATTTAACTTCACCGCTTCAGGATGAAAAACGCCGTTGGGAACCCCCTCAACTAAGCTCTCCAAGCCAATGGTATCCATGTTAATAGGCGACTCAATTTCACCGTCGTCCAAAACAATTTGCCCGGCCACTTCAAGCAATTTTAAGTTCTCAAAGTTTACCTCGAGCAACGAGGAGTCGCTACCCCCAATTTTAATTTTTCCGGTTCCCGAAAGAGAGGTCAAATCGTTGCCCTCTAAAGTAGTGATCAAAACCTCGTGGTTACCTGCCATAAACTTTTCCAAGAACGGCGGTGAGGTAAAGGTTCTGACCGAACTCTCCGCAACTTTTTGCCCATCGCTTTTTGCCGTAATTCGCCAAGCAAACTCCTTGTCTTTAGGCAATGAATCCAGCATGACTTGATAACCGTTATTGGCGGGCATGGCAGCGGTAGTTTGCGTTTTGTACGGCGGGTTGTT
>PXEK01000242.1 GCA_003564735.1 Cryomorphaceae bacterium | reverse complement strand
CAAGAACTGGTTGCTATACCTATCGAAACAAAAAAACTCATCAATAAGCACTCTAAGAATTACGTGGTAACCAAGTGGTACGAGGATACCTTCGTTGCCTCAGGATACAAATCAGTCGAAGGTGGCTCTTCAAAGGATAGAATCTTCTTCATTAGTAAACTACAACTAACAGAGTAAATTTGTGAGTTGAATCCCGGGCAGCATAGGAAAACAAAAACTCATACCGAAGTAGAGTTAAAAAACTGCCCTATTTCATTGCATCATGGCTTGAAGAATTAAGTTGCTGTTTTGATACCCCTGTGATATTTAAACCCCTGATGCTGCTCGATATCAAGGAGGGGTATTTTGAAGTGAAGACGCTTTTCATTTCCCGTGAACACTAAACCGGCATCAAAAATCAATGATCAGCCGTATATTCACCTGCCTTTGTGTGAGGAAATTGGGCACCCCGTATTGCCGTTGATTTAAATCCCGAATCCACAAATAGGAAATGGTATTGTTTACATCTAACATATTGAACACTTCAACGCTTAACCAAATACTGTTCAGATGTGTAAACGGAGCTTTGAGTCCCATTCCTTTTCTATCGTCACTTTTGTAGCGCAAAAGCTGTTTCGAAAAGCCCATATCCACACGTCGATATGAGGGTATTCGCAAGGTATCTTGGTGGCGCTCGGTATTGGGCGGACCAAACGGCAATCCCGTTCCAAAAACCAAATTGAGATTCATTTTTATGGTGGGGTTTCCGGGAAAGTAGTCTTGAAAAAACAAGGAGAAGTTCACCCTTTGGTCTGTAGGACGCGGAATATATCCGGGGTCAACCAATGAGCTGTCGGCAACGGGTCGTGACGGATTCCCGGGGAAAGTTCGGTTACCCTCGGCATCAACAAATTGCATGTATTCGCCATCGGTGAGGCGCTCTCTTACCTGACTTATAGACATACTGGCCCAGGATTGAACGCCTTTTACAAATTCGCCGTTGAGTTTAAAGTCAATTCCCGTAGCGTAGCCGTTAGAGTTGTTGGTTCCAAAATACCTCAATCTCACGTTGTCAATGGTGTACGGAACAAGGTTGGAGTAATCCTTATAGTAAACCTCAGAAGCAAACTTGAAAGGCCTGTCCCACAAATCAAAAATATAATCCATCCCCATAACATAGTGAATGGCACGCTGAGCTTCAATATCGGGGTTAATTTCGCCTTGAATATTTCGCATTTCAGGATAAAACGCGGGTTGGTGGTAATATCCCCAAGCCGCTTTAAACACCATGTTTTTTTTCCACTCGGGTTTGAGCGCCACCGATGCACGGGGACCACCCACAAGTTCATTGTTAAAATCCCAGTAGTGAAATCTACCCCCTGCATTGAGAGTAAACACATGATTATTAGCTGTGGTTAACTCTCGAGTGACTTGTCCGTAACCCATGAGGCGGTTAGAGCTGATATCGTTCCTTGCCCTTATCACCTCAGCCATCGGAATGCGGTTTCTTCCGCTAAACGGCGGTGCATTCGGGATAGAGTACCCCGAGCTGTCAATATAATTCCACTCGTCAAATTGGTCTTCAATCACCTCCATTTTTCCGCGCAACCCCCAGTCAAAGGTGTATTTGTCGACAAAATAAGTCCCCTTGTGAGCTACCGTGGCCACATTGGCCAGCATGTAATTCCGCGCGTGATTGATGTACCCCCCTATTCCACGGTTAAAGGCGACTTCCCCAAAATTATCTGAGCCCAAGTCGCGGTCAAGTTCATCCAATCGGTAAGCACCTTCCACATCAAACCGCTCCTCTTGTAAGGTTCTGAAAAAAGAACCGATAAATTTCAATTTTAACTTGGGTGTGGGACGGTAAGTGGCACTTAGAGCCGCCAGCCCCGTTTCAAAGTTGTTAATTTCTTGACCGTTGAAAAACACGCTCAACCGCAGGGCTTCACCAAGGGTACCAAACTCGGTTTGTCGATCTTCAGGGCGAAAGGTGTATTTGTTTTGAGCGTAATTCAATAATAATCCCAGCTCAACAGTCTCGGTGAGCTCGTACGTGAAGTATCCTTGGTAATCTACAAAATCGGGGCGATAATCTCCTCGAGTGTCCAACGTACCCAAAATGTAGCGGTTAGTGCGGTAACGGAGTCCGTGAATTTGCGTGAACCTGAAATTATCGGATGCGTTCTCCAAGTGGATTTGGCCGCCCAACAAACTCCCCTCTACCGATCCGCCGAGTTTACGTCTCGTTTTTTTGTACTGTATATCGAGTACCGATGACATTTTATCGCCGTATTTCGATTGGAAGCCTCCCGAGGAGAACTCTACCGACTGCGTTAATTTGGGATTCACCAGACTCAAGCCTTCCTGTTGGCCGGCTCTGACCAAAAAAGGCCTGTAAATTTCAACGTCATTAATGTAAATGAGGTTTTCATCAAAGTTCCCGCCCCTCACGTTGTATTGCGAACTCATCTCGTTATTTGAACTCACACCCATACCCTGAAACAGCAGCGTTTTTTCAATACTTGCATTGGGCATAGGCAGGTGATCAATGCTTTTGGGGTCTATTCGTGTCATCGTTGTGGTGCGACTTCGGTCGTCTTCAATTTCCACGACCTTATCGAACTTACGCGAACCGAATTTAAGTTGGAACGTCACATTTTGCTCTTGACCGGGCGGCACACTCAACGTGTAGTTTAAGGTGTCATACCCCATGAAAGAAACGATGACCAAAACGTTTTTACCACCGGGAATTTCGAGTGTAAAATTTCCGTCTCTGTCGGCAGATGCGCCGTTGCCGGTCATGGGAACGTAAATAGTGGCGCCGGTGAGAATACGGTTACTCTCATCGGTAACCTTACCTTTGAGAGTTGCCGATTGTTGAGCGTGAACAAACTGCGTTGCAAAGCACAACAACCCGAACAGCATTACTATTTTTAGTCGTACGCTCAATATTCAATCTCGGTTTTAAGCATTATTGTACCCTTCAACTGTTTATGATGCCTTTTAGTATAAAAGACAGTTGATAAAATCAATCCATCGTCATTACAGGTTCGCGAAGTGTTGTTCCAAGGCCTTAATTTTAGCCGCGGCATCATCTCGTTTTTTTACTTCCAACTCCACAACTTTGGCCGGCGCATTGTCAACAAACCTTTTGTTCTCAAGCTTTTTACTCACTTTTTGCAAAAAACCTCGCGTGTATTCCAATTCGGCTTTTATTTTTTCGGCTTCGGCCTCGGCATCAATCACGCCCTCAACAGGGATGTAAAACTCCAAACGATCTACCACAAACGCGTAGGCCGAATCGGGTTTTTCGTTCACCGGCTCAATGTTCTCCAAATATGCCAACTTTGATATGGCGGCCTCGGGCAAATCAATACCGGCCGATGATTTTTTCACAAATAGATTCACCTTTTCTTTATTGGAAAGGTTGTGCTTTTTTCTAAAATTACGTACCTCGCTCACCAAGTCAAAGGCAGTTTTAAACGTATTTAAAACCTCGGTATTTACTTCATTACTCACCTGAGGCCACTCTGAAACAATGAGCGGAGTTTCGCGATTTTCTCTCATTAAATGCCACAACTCCTCAGTCACAAACGGCATGAAAGGGTGTAGCAGCTTAAGCAAGTTTTCAAAGTGATTCAAAGCGCTCTCTCGTGTCGCCGCGTCTATGGGCTTACCGTATTCGGGCTTAATTAGCTCTAGATATTTTGAGCAAAAGTCGTCCCACATGAGTTTGTATAGCGACATTAAACAATCGCTCACCCTGTATACCTCAAAATTGGATTCAACGGCGTTGAACTCCTCGGCAAATCGATGCGTAAACCATGTATGAGCCTCAGCGGCAGCGGTAGCGGGTTCTGCTTTTTCATCCACTTCCCAACCCAAAATCAAACGCAGGGCATTCCACATTTTATTGGAAAAATTACGACCTTGTTCGCAAAGTGCCTCATCAAAAGGTAAATCGTTACCTGCGGGTGAAGTGAGCAGCATTCCCATGCGCACTCCGTCAGTAGTGTATTTTTCCATCAACTCAACGGGATCGGGCGAATTCCCCAAAGATTTGGACATCTTCCTGCCCTGCTTATCGCGAACAATTCCCGTCAAGTAAACATTATTGAACGGTTTTTCGCCACGGTAAAAATGACCGCTCATGACCATTCTGGCCACCCAAAAGAATAAGATTTCGGGTGCTGTCACCAAATCATTGCCGGGGTAATAATACTTTATTTCCTCATTATCGGGATTCCTGATTCCGTCAAAAACGCTTATCGGCCATAACCAGCTCGAGAACCAAGTATCCAAAACATCCTTATCACGAGTTAAATCGTCGAGCTTCAATTCTTTATTACCCGTCTCCTCTATCGCCTTTTGCAGTGCCTCCTCTTCAGTTAAGGCAACCACATAATTTTTTTGGTCAGAACCGTAATACCACACCGGAATTTGATGCCCCCAGTACAATTGGCGCGACACACACCAATCGCGCACCTCCTCCATCCATCTGCGATACGTATTTTTAAATTTTGACGGAATGAGACGAACCTCATCATTCATTACCGACTCAAGTGCGGGTTTCGCAAGGCCTTTCATATTTAAGAACCACTGAAGAGATATTTTGGGCTCAATTACCGAACCTGTTCTTTCGCTGGTTCCCACGGTAGTTTGGTAATCTTCTACTTTTTCCAACACTCCCATCTCCTTGAAGAGCTTCGAAATTTCTTTTCTCACTACCGCACGGTCTTTCCCTTCAAACTGTAAACCATGATGATTCAGCGTACCGTCATCATTTAAAATATCAATGACTTCAAGATCGTGTTTTTCACCAATGTTTTTATCGTTTACATCATGTGCGGGGGTGATTTTCAAACAGCCCGTACCAAATTCGGGATCAACATAATCATCGGCGATTACGGTAATTCGCCTTTCACAAATAGGTACAATTACCTTTTCACCGATTAAGTGTTTGTACCTCTCATCTTCAGGATGTACGCATATGGCGGAGTCTCCCAAGATGGTCTCGGGTCGTGTGGTAGCAATGGTAACCTGTTCGTCGCTATCGGCAACTTGGTAATTGACGTAGTACAGTTTTGACTGAACATCTTTATGAATCACCTCTTCATCTGATACGGTGGTGAGAGCCTCACAATCCCAGTTCACCATGCGGTAACCCCTGTACACGAGCCCCTCTTCATGAAGTTTGACAAAAGCACGAATTACAGATTCGTACCTTGCCTCATCCATAGTAAAGGCCGTTCTGTCCCAGTCGCAAGAAGCACCCAAACGCTTGAGTTGTTCCAGAATTATTCCGCCGTGTTTATCGGTCCAATCCCAAGCGTGTTTTAAGAACTCGTCTCGTGTAAGGTCAGATTTCCGGATACCTTCGCTTTTGAGCTTTTGAACCACCTTGGCCTCCGTGGCAATGGAAGCATGGTCGGTGCCGGGCACCCAACACGCGTTTTTCCCCTGCATACGAGCCCTTCTGATGAGCACATCCTGAATCGTATTGTTCAGCATGTGTCCCATGTGCAAAACTCCCGTTACGTTGGGTGGTGGCATGATGATGGTGTACGGCTCTCGGTGGTCGGGTTCTGACTGAAAAAAACCTGATTTTAGCCAGAAGTCATACCATTTTGATTCAGAATTTTTTGAGTCGAATTGTTTGGGAATTTGGGCCATATTGCTGTATTGATTTTAAAGCGCGCAAATTTATTGAAACATGCGAAACCCGGCGCTATGTAAATCAACATTATAAATGAAATATGGTTACTCCCGACTCAAGATGCATATAATACCTGTTATCATCTCCGCAGGCCGTTGAGTTAAAGGTATAGAAAATTAGGCTGAAGGAAGAGAAGTTAACTACAAAAGGAATTGAACTTCTACCTTATCAGTTTTGAGCGGTACAACTTGTCGTTTTTCAACGCCGTCTTTAGTTCGCTTAATGATAATATTATTTACCGTTTTCGCCACTTCCACATTCACTACCGTTGAGCCGTCACGGTCTGCAACCTCTGTCGCAACGTACTCTAATTCATCATTCTTCACTTGATAGATGTCGTAAACAATT
>PXEK01000109.1 GCA_003564735.1 Cryomorphaceae bacterium | reverse complement strand
GATATTTGGGTGAAAACTACGGCCAGACTTTCGTACAAATCCAAAAACCGATTGTGTGAGGAGTTAGCCGGCAATATGTCAAAGTATGAAGCTCGGTTAGGCGATTCACTTTTAAAACCCTTATTTTTTGATGTTTACCTTAAATTTGTATCGGGATATATTGGCGATGAGAAGACTTTTGACGAACGCATAGAAACCTTTCGATATAAAGGCTACCCTTATATTGATGACTTTAAGTTGAATATCAAGTTGAGTAATATAGCAGCTAAGGGGAGTATTACAGAACTCAGTCGGTTTCTACTCTCAGATGATTTTACAATGTTGACGATATCCGCAAAAACCACCACTCAAATTTTGAACCGTTACGCTATGATGAACACCACTAGGGACGATTTAGAAAAAGGTTTGTCATTACTCGAAAACAACACCTTGTCTGAAGTTCACGAGCCTTTGAAAAAACTCGCCACAGCCGTACTCCTTTATCGCTTGGGGGAGAAAGAGTCTGCTGTTGCGAAACTTCAAAATGCCGGGCTCAAAAACGAATGGCAAAAGATAGGGGCGGAGATAGCGGTTGATATGCTCAACACAACTTTCAAAACCGGTTTAACTGCCGGTGTTCGTCATCCCGAAATACGGTAACAAGAATATACTACTCACGGCATGTTGTTGCCGTTAGCAAAAGTAAATAAGGGACGAGTACGGTTTAAAATCCACTCGGTTTAATGGATAGCAAACCTTTTTCAATTTAATTTTACTGTTGTTTTCAGTTCGGGCAATGGGTTTGCACTGTACTTGAACCAACGCCCCGCGCCATGCGTAATGTTATGTTTTCACAAATAACCACACGATATGTCTGTTGCGGGTTTGGTATGTAGTATCTTTGACAGATATGATAGAAAACAAATTTAAACGTGCGCTTCCAAAAGGTTTTTATAGAACCCTGCGCACCGAGGTTAACAAAAAAATGAATGAGTTAAATGAGGGGAGTACGGGAGGCACAGCTATAAAATGGAAAAGCGGAATATTATTCGCCCTTTACTTCACGCCGCTGCTATTACTCTTTTTTTCACTGCCTGTATGGGCTTACTTGGGGCTTTGGTTATTAAGCGGAATCGGAATGGCGGGAATAGGAATGGCCGTTATGCACGATGCTGCGCACGGGAGTTATTCAAAAAAGAAATATGTAAACAACTTACTCAGTAAATCAATAGTTTTGCTTTGCGGCAATAAACTAAATTGGTCCATCCAGCACAACTTGCTGCACCACACTTACACAAATGTTGAGGGTCGAGACGAGGATATGGACGCAGGAATGCTAATACGGCTTCATCCTGAACAAAAACCCTTAAAGATACACAAATACCAATATCTGTATGCTCCCGTTTTATATGCCTTGCTCACTTTAAATTGGTTTTTGTTAAAAGACTATCAGCAGCTTGTACGTTACCAAAGAATGGGACTCATTACCCCGCAAGGGAGGAAATATAAAAATGAGTGGATTAAGCTGGTACTGGGCAAGTTTGTGTATGCCTTACTTCTTATCGGGCTACCTTTGGCTTTTCACCCTCAGCATGTGTCAGTTATCCTTTCAGGGTTTGTGATAATGCATCTTTCGGCGGGAACAATTTTGAGTTGGGTTTTTCAACTTGCCCACGCTATGGAGCCCACAAAAAAATTCGCCAATAACGAAAAACTATCTGAAAATGAGTGGGCAGAGCATCAGCTACTTACTACAATTAATTTCTCAACAAGTAATAAACTAATCACTTGGTTTACCGGCGGACTCAACCATCAGGTGGAACATCATTTATTTCCAAATATCAGTCACGTGCACTACGCACGTATTGCACCGGCGGTGAAGAAAATCGCCGATGAATTCAACATGCCTTACATTGCGTTGCCCAACCTGAAAGTTGCCATTTGGGCTCACCTCAAGTATTTAAAACTTATGGGCGCCCAACCCCTAAAAACTCTTTAAAATTCGAAGTAACCGGCGACTGCCTTTGCAGTTGAACGGCCGGATTATAATTCTCGTTGCCATAGCGCACTTAGGATCAAAAAATAAGTGGTCGAAACGCTTGCTTAGGTGTACCCCGCAAAAAATCGGGTCAGGTTATCAGTAGACCAAACGCAACGCCGAGAACGACCAATGTGGACAGGGACTAACTAAAAACCCGGCCGGCAATATATACCCAAAACCAAAAATGGTATTTTCGCAGGCTACTTTTGTAAGAGAAATGATTTTTATGTAATACTCTCCGGCTCATTTGGGTTGATTGCAAATACAAAATAGCCGGCTTAAAGCCCTATTTCACGATACGGGGGCTGCGGCTCCGGGGGGAGTGATAACACAGCTGACTGCTATTAATGTACTTTAATTAGAGGTATAACTTCGATATTATGAGCTTTTCATAAAACCTCATATCACAAGGTAATACCATCCGCAATCACTAAAAGTGATACATTCAAAACTTGACTGTTGAAAATCCCGGATACGTGTTTTTGGGGAAATGTTTTTTCAAAAAACAGTTGTACTTTCGCTTTTCCTAAGAAATATGCAACGTAATGAGTGAACAACCCGAAAATAACCCTTCGCAAGAAAACAAAGATAAAAACAGAAATGCCGTTTACTTAATTCTGCTCGCTCTGGCGGTAGGCCTGGCCGGTTACTTTTTTTATATGAATACGCAGCTTCGTGCCGAATTGGAAACGTGCGGTGAGCTCAAATCAGGAGTGGAGCAAGAGCGTGAAGAAGTCACCAATGAGCTTGAAGGAATGTTAATGAAATACGACTCATTGGAAGTAGATAACGACTCTATTAGCGAGGAGTTGCAAGAGGAACGCGCCAAGGTGGAAACGCTGTTGGAACAAGCGAAAAATAACGAGTGGACCATCTACAAGCTGCGAAAAGAAGCCGGTACGTTGCGTAAAATAATGAAAGGTTACGTTAGAACCATTGATTCTTTAAATACCGCCAATATTGAATTACGCGCCGAGAATGTGGAGGTAACGCAAAAACTTACCGCTACTAAAAAGTACAGTGAGGAATTGGAATCAAAAAACGAAGAACTTGCCGAGCTGGTGCGCATAGGTGCGCGATTAACGGCGTTGAATATGATGTCTGTAGCCGAACGTGATCGAAGGCTTGGCGGCTACACCGATGTAAATCGAGCGCGACGTGCCGACAGAATTAAAACGTGTTTAACCTTGGAGGCAAATTCCGTAGCCAAAGAAGGGGAGCGCATGGTGTACGTGCGTATCATAGCGCCGGGCGGACGCGTACTTACCGAGAAAGGCACAGGAACCAATATGTTTGAATTTGAAGGAACGCGTGGTTTGTACACCAAAAAGAAGGAGGTGTTTTACGCAAACCAAGAGTTGGATGTTTGTTTATTCTTGGACGTTGAAGATTTGGACGGGGGTATTTACAATGTTGAAGCCTATGCAGATGAGCTGAAAATAGGCGCCACAAAATTTGAGTTGAAGTAATGATGCACCCCAAGTTGTTTTTGTTTTTTGTTGCGGTTGTTTTCGGCTGTTTATCGGTCAGAGCCCAAACGCAAACAGTGCAACAAGACAAAAATGATACGGGTATAGCGGAGGATACCGTTCCTAAAGGAAAAAACTTAATTCATTTCAATGTTGTGAGTATGTTGTTCCGCGAACCGGAATTGCATTACGAGCGTCTCTTTTATGACGGACGAATCGGCCTGAAGCCCTATTTCTCGTACTTTTTATTTGACCATGAGGATATTCGAGGGAGACGAACACGGAATTATTGTGGCGGCTTGGCTGCTCATATTTACTTGGTTGAAGCACCCGGTTTCAAGTTTTTTATGGGCGCGGGAGTAGAGGTGGGCTTCTACACAAATGAGCGCATAATTGTTAACCCGCCGGCTGCAGTGCCTTTTGACCTCACGCAACGCAATGAGCGCTACACTTTTTATTACGGGAAAATGGGGGTGCTGCTTGAACCCTTTCGATATTACAACTTAGGATTGAATTTAAACCTGGGTTCACGCCAAAACAGAAGACTCACCAATCGCGATAATTTTGTGCATCCCACGGTTGAAATGATGAGTATTTTTCGATTTTGAATTTTAAATATAACCGTGAGTCAAAGAGCCTAACTCTTTACACGCACTTCTTGAAGTTTCGGGATTTTAGTTTGGGCGTAGAAATAAGCACCAAACAACAAAGCCGAATAAACCACATTTGCTGCGGCCGAACTCGCCAGAAACGGTAAACCGGCAGCGTAGGATGACATTAAGCCCTCAATTGATTTGGGATAAAGCGGATTAGCGAGCCAGGCGCCAAAGTTAGTAATCAAGAAAAACGAAATCGTTCCCGCGCCTGTAGCTCCGGCAACTCGACCAACACTCTTATTTGAAGCGATGATGTCAGCGAAGAAAATCATAGAAATGAAACCGCCGTATATGAACAGCGCTCCCGGTGTTAACCAAACAAACCCTTCATAAAAAGAACCGTAAATTAAATTATTAACGACCAAATCGGTAAGAAAAAGTAATACGATCGGAAGCGAAAAACTCAAAAGTTTGTTTTTTGATAAAACAGCACCGCTAAAAATCGCAACGGCTCCCAAGGCCGTGAAATTGGGCCAATGAGGTATAAAGCGAGTCAGCGAAACAATGACTAGAGCGCTTAAGGCAAAAACAAGTGTAGATTTTGAAATACGTTGCATATATTATTGATTTTTGATTCTTAATTACTGCGGGGCAAATTTATGAATATTTTCAGCGAAAACTTGATTCTTTCCATGCAGATTTAATTACCTTTGAACAGTGATTCGTGCAGGTTGTAATGAACACAAACAATGAACCAACAAATTGTTCATACACTTTAACCTGCATGTTACAATTGAGTATAACGTAAAAACCATAAAGTAAAAACGAGTATTTTTTAATGGCACAAAAAATCAATTTAAAAAAGGAGCTAAAGAATTATTTCGGATTCGATAAGTTCAAAGGCGACCAAGAAGCAATAATCAGCAGTGTTCTAGAAGGTAACGACACCTTCGTCATTATGCCTACGGGAGGAGGGAAGTCATTGACGTATCAATTGCCCGCACTTATATCAGAAGGTACGGCAATTGTTATCTCTCCACTTATTGCGTTGATGAAAAATCAGGTAGATTCAATTCGCGGTTTTGTCGAAAGTGATGAAATAGCTCACTTCATGAACTCTTCACTAAATAAAGGTGATCTTAAACGAGTAAAGAGTGATTTAACCGAAGGAAAAACAAAAATTCTTTATGTAGCTCCGGAATCACTTACCAAAGATGAGAATGTTGAATTTTTCAAGAGCATTAAAATATCATTTGTAGCGGTAGATGAAGCGCACTGCATTAGTGAGTGGGGACACGATTTTAGGCCCGAGTATCGCCGAATCAAAGAAATGGTGGAGGTGATAGATAATGAAATTCCCGTAATGGCACTCACCGCCACGGCAACTCCAAAAGTACAAACCGATATCCAAAAGAACTTGGGTATGGACAACGCTAGGTTGTTCAAGGATTCATTTAACCGCCCAAACTTGTTTTATGAGGTACGGCCTAAGAAGAATCCGGAAAAACAAATTACTAGTCTGCTCAAAAACAACACCGGCAAATCGGCCATTATTTACTGCTTGAGCAGGAAAAAAGTGGAGGAACTCGCCGAGCTTCTTCAAGTGAACGGCATTAAGGCGCTCCCTTACCACGCGGGTATAGAAGCGGCACGCCGTGCCAAATATCAAGATATGTTCATTATGGAAGATATTGATGTTATTGTGGCTACCATTGCTTTTGGCATGGGTATCGACAAACCCGACGTACGGTACGTAATTCATTATGATATGCCCAAATCACTTGAGGGATACTACCAAGAAACGGGTAGGGCAGGTCGAGACGGCGGGGAAGGTAAATGTATCGCGTTTTACGATTATAAGGATATTGAAAAGCTGGAAAAGTTCACGTCGGGAAAACCGCTGGCCGAACAAGAAATAGCACGAGCCCTTCTCAATGAAGTGGTTACGTATGCCGAAACGGCTATGTCGCGCCGGAAATACTTACTTCATT
>PXEK01000325.1 GCA_003564735.1 Cryomorphaceae bacterium | reverse complement strand
TGTTTCTTTTTTCGTTCGTTTTTGTCTTGAAACAAAAAGAACCAAAAAGTTCAAGGACTTCCGGAGGCAAATACCTTTTGCTGACCGTAAGCCCGTGGGGATACGACACTACTTACCAAATCAAATGCCGTATTTAGGGATAAGAGAACAATAGCCTGATGCCATAAATTCTATGAACATTTGAATTTAACTGATTCTACAGGACTTTATTTTCAAGTCCAAAAAATTGTAGAGTCGGTTTAATATTATTCTTGCCGCGACTTAAAGGGGTAATTTTATACATATATTTGTGGGTAATATGGAAAGCATTATTCACGATACACAGGGTTTCATTCACACATTATTTGCGATTGTGGCTCTTATCACGGGATTGTATATTTTATTTACCGTTAAGGGTACGCGGATTCACAAAAAGGTAGGGTATGTTTATGCCCTATCCATGCTGGGTTTAAATGTGACCGCCTTTATGATTTACAGGCTGTTTGACGGCTTTGCGGTATTTCACTGGTTGGCACTGGTAAGTCTTATTACGGTAACGGCAGGCATGATTCCCGTAATGCTGCGCAAACCCAAAGGCTATGTTACATTACACTTGAATTTTATGTATTGGAGTGTGGCCGGACTGTATAGTGCTTTTGTGGCTGAAATTTTTACTCGAGTTCCGTTCATTTTAAATATGCCCGACAGTCAAGGGCTATTCGGTATTTTAACCGGAGTGAGCACTGCTTTGGTAATGATAGTATTTACGTTTTTTTATATGAAGTACAAATCGCGGTGGGAAGCCATATCATAACTCACTCATAAGTTCGCTCAACACTTCGTATGACTTAATTTTTAGTTGGTTATCTAACTGCAACTGATGGTACTCCAAGGCGGCATCGGTAAGTGTTTTTCGCGATTTTTTATTCAGATCCGATTTTTGAGCCTTTGCAAAAGGTGTAGCGATAAAGTGTTTAAGTCGGTTAGTTTGTTGCTCATCCATAAAGTATCTCGACTCAGTAACTTCAGCAGTGCAACGCGCATTCAACAAGTGGAAGTACGGTTTTTCAGATATTTCAGGCTCATAACCCAAAAACTTGGTCCATTGCCATAGCGCGTACAAATGAAACTCAGCATAATTTTCTTTAACGACATCAAACCGTGATAGGTTATTTTGGAGCCAAACAAAAAGCTCGGGATGCGGATCATCACGTTCCAAACATTTGGATAGAACTTCAGCTAAAAACTGAACTTGAGCCGATTTCACAAAATTGTACGGAATACTCGTGTAGGGGCTGAGTACCGAAACGTGTTTAAGTCTGTGTAAATCGGCGTTTTCTTTTTTGTGATAGTGGATTTCTAAGTGCGTGAAAGGCTGAAAACAGTTAACCTTAATTTTTGATTTTTTCCTTCGCACTCCGTGAATAACGAATGTTTGAAGTCCTTGATCCAGGGTAAAAACGGTCACGACCAGACCTGTATCGCCGTAATTTACCCTACGCAGCACAAATCCCTCTTCTCTATTCATTGGACGTTCTTGCCGTTAGTTGACAAACATTATTTTAGTCGCTACCGATTCCATACCCTGTGGATCTGCAGCAAAAACAAGGTAAATACCCGTGGGTACGCGATCGCCGCCGGGTCCGTTACCGTTCCATACGGCCTGACCTCCTTCGGCTCTTGTATCAAAAACCAGGTTGCCGTTTATATCCGTTATTTTCACTCGAGCTCCTCTCGCCAGACCTTTTATGGCAATATTTCCCGTATAATGCGGATGAACGGGATTGGGATACGCATAAACATCTTGCATGAGTGCATCGGGCTCTGTAGCCGATCCTTTAAAGGCTGTTAATCCGTTTTCAGTGGCAATCATCACCTCGCCGTTTAACGGGTTCACTCCCATACCGGTGATGTTATCACTTAACAGCGGACTGTTATCTTCAGTAAAGTGGAAAATTTGTTCTGTACCGTCGGCACTCATCAAGAACACACCCGAGCCTTCAGTACCAAACCATTTTCTATCGGCGCCATCAACGGCAATTGCGGTAACCGCCTCGTTTTCCATAAGGTACTGGGTAAAGCCGTCAACTTGTACAAATATTTGTTGGGCATCAACATCAGCGTTAGATTCAAGGACATTGGAAGACGAAAAGAAAACCGCGACACCCTGATCGGTTCCCGCCCAAATACGGCCGGAATTATCTTCAGCCAGGCATAAAACCCCGGTTGAGGGTAAATTTCCACTACCTTCTTGAGCGTTTAAAATGCGCGAACGATCGTCTTCTTTATTTTCCGGGGTTCCGTTATCGTCAAAGACCAATATACCGCGATCAATGAGGTTCACCCATTTATATCCGTTTGAAGCGATAAGCACATCGCCGACACGATCGCCAAAATCTACTAACCCTCCAAAATTATAACTATATATATCGCCTTCAGCCGTTTTTACAGCGAGTGCATCGGGAATATTAGTTACGGTAATCCATAAGTTTTCATCGTTGTCAAATTCAATGCTGCTCACCTGAATATCAGGCTCCTCAGTGCTCCTATCTTCACCACCGAGAACGCTATTAGTATTGTTTACGGTAGATATAAGTTCGTCATCCTCCCACTCCAAAATACCCTCGCTGTAAGAAACCACATAGAATTTACTTCGATCCCGCGGATGTGAGGCAATATCGACGTAATCAAAGAAATCAGCTATTTCGGGGTAGTTTCGAAAGCTGTAATTACTCCATTTGCCCGTATTGTTATCTTGAATAAAAAATCCGTCACGAGTGAAAAGCGGCGTTTGCCTAATGGATAATCCGCCTGAGGCTACGTACGTTTTACCGTGCCTAAAGTCAAATCGTCGGGCGCGGGGTGAAACGGGACTTTCCAACAAAAAGATATCATTAATCCAGATACGTTCATTTCTAATTACGCCTTGTTGATTATCGGCAATCCAAAACTCTTCGGGCTCAACTCCTTTAATAATGTCGCGGGGTTGAGGTAATACACCTGATTCGTAGGTAAATATATTGAATTTTACATTGAACTCTTTATCTAAAAAAACAATATCCTCATTTCTCACCACAGCTAAAGAATCGCCCATATCCTTTAGCGAGAAAAAGTTCCAATTCCCGAAGCCCTCGGGTGTTTGCCATCCGGTTTCGGTTCTGACCATTAAGGAATCGCGTCTAAAGTTGTCACTTTGCTTATTTATTATCAATTTGTTATCGTAAACCAATACATCATGATATGCCGAATCAGCCATGGGTATTTCAGTCATTTTACGCCAGGAAGTGTTGATGCGTAGCAACGGATCATTGCGGTAGCCCACAAACATACCTTCATCTGTGGCGGCATAAATGGAATCGCCTGAAAAAGCGACTTTATTCACTTTTATTCCGGAGGCGCTCGACCCCAATACATAAGTTTGACTCACTTCTCTCCGCTGCAAATTATACCTTACTATTCCAAACTCGGTTGAAATATATGCGAATTCGCCATCAACTAAAATACTATTAATACCGCGCTCAGGGAATCGAGATGTGCGTTGTATATCATTAAAAGTTTGAACGCGATTGCCGACAATAATATCAATAGTTCCCGAGCGGTAGCCCACAATGACCAAATTTAGTACATCAGATGCGGCCATGGCTGTAACCCCTGTACCTGACAAACCCGTAATTCTACTCAAACGCGAAACCGACTTTTCATTTATATTTATTTCTAGCAAGGCATGAGGCGTAGCTCCGTAAACTTTATTGCCCTGCTTCACCACTGTGTGAACACGCCCGTAGGGTAAATAGTCCCGCCAAGTTCCCACACCCCCGGTTTGTGCTTCAAGTAGAAACCCGCCCAGCAGTAAGGGAAGTAAAAATACAAATCTCATAAGTTTTTAATTAGAGTGGTATAACGCAAAAATGCGAAAATCATTTTACAATACTGAATCAGCAAATCAGAAGAAAGTACAATTATGTGTCTTTACTATTGGTCAGAACCGTAAAAAACATCTGAACCTTTTTCAATTTACTTATAATGAGTCGATTATACTAATTTTTACTCAGAGCCGAAAACAGTAAAAATTCGACACCCAATACCACTGAGGACTCTTAGCTCAATACAACGCATTTATTGGGTTTCATTCTAAAAAACCGCTAAGTTTTTCAATAATGACGTGTTCATCTCACATGATTATCTTCCGAGTTTAACCAGAAGTACACTTATGTCGGCGGGACTCACACCACTTATTCGAGAAGCCTGTCCCAATGTTTCGGGTTTGATTCGGGATAGTTTTTCGCCGGCTTCAGCACTCAAAGAACTTAACGACAAGTAATCGATATGCTCCGGAATTCTAATGTTTTCCAAACGCTGCATTTTATCGGCCATCTCTTTTTCTTTTTGAATATAGCCTTCATATTTGGATTCAATTTCTACGCCTTCCAAAATCAACTCTTCATTATTGAGTTCCTCATGAACAAATCGCTTAAACTTTTCACCATGCTCAACCAAACCTTTAAGCTCAATTTGAGGTCGTTTTAAAACCTCGATGTATTTTACCTTTTGTTTTAACGGAGATGTTCCACGTGAAACAAGCCAATCATTTAAGTCTGCCGGATCAGCACTTTCATCACTCAAAAAGGAATACAATGATTTCTTTTTTTCCACTTTTTCTTCAACCGCTTTCATGCGCATATCAGAAGCTAATCCAATGTTGTGCGACAGTGCCGTTAATCTTTCATCAGCGTTATCTTGGCGTAGTAGAATTCGATATTCCGCACGGCTCGTAAACATGCGATAAGGCTCCTCGGTACCTTTGGTAATTAAGTCGTCAATTAATACCCCTATGTATGCTGACTCCCTCCCCAGTATGAAAGGATCTTTTTCTTTAACCTTCAACGCGGCATTTATTCCTGCCATCAACCCTTGACAAGCTGCCTCTTCGTAACCCGTAGTTCCATTAATCTGACCCGCGAAGAAAAGTCCGTCAACAAGTTTCGTTTCTAGTGAATACTTCAATTGAGTAGGTGGGAAATAGTCGTATTCTATAGCATACCCCGGTCTAAAAATTTTAGCATTTTCAAAACCCTGAATTTTACGTATTGCGTCGAACTGAACATCTTCAGGAAGGGAAGTACTAAAGCCGTTCACGTAACACTCAACCGTATTCCAGCCCTCCGGTTCAACAAAAATTTGATGTCTGTCTCTATCGGCAAAACGATGTATTTTATCCTCAATTGAAGGGCAATAACGCGGACCTTTACTTTCAATCGCGCCATTAAACATCGGGCTGCGATCAAAGCCGGAAGCCAAGGTTTCGTGAACTATTGGATTTGTATAGGTGATTTGACAGCTTAGTTGCTTTTTCAATGGAGAAGTACGCGGGCTAAAAGAAAATTTCCCCGGCTTTTCATCTCCCTTTTGCTCTTCCATTTTGGAATAATCCAAGCTCCTTCCATCAACTCGAGGTGGTGTGCCGGTTTTCATACGTCCGGCTTCAAAGCCTAATTCCACTAACTGTTCGGTAATTCCCGTGCTCGCCTTTTCACCACTTCGGCCTCCGCCCATTCTTTTTTCTCCGATGTGTATTGTACCATTCAAAAACGTCCCACTGGTCACGATAACACACTTGCACGGAATCTCAATCCCAAGACCGGTTTTAACGCCTCTTATTTGATTACCTTTGATAACGAAACCGACTACCATATCTTGCCAAAAGTCCAACCCTGGAATTGCTTCTAACTCTTCACGCCAATACGTATTAAATAGGCCTCGATCATTTTGAGTTCGTGGCGACCACATAGCCGGCCCTTTCGATCTATTTAACATCCGAAACTGTATCGCACTCTTATCAGTAACAATACCACTTAAACCACCCAAGGCATCAATTTCTCTGAGAATTTGTCCCTTCGCCACACCTCCCATCGCAGGGTTACAACTCATTTGAGCCGTTCTCGTCATATCCATTGTTATCAACAAGACGCTTTGACCCATGTTAGCGACTGCCGCCGCGGCTTCACAACCGGCATGACCTGCACCAACAACTATTACATCATAATTTTGTATCATAATTACTCTTGTGTTCCACGTGAAACATTCAGAAATTCCAGCGCTT
>PXEK01000293.1 GCA_003564735.1 Cryomorphaceae bacterium | reverse complement strand
TTTGGTTTATTGTTTTCCCGCAGGTCAAATGTTGTTAATTTAATTTTACGAGATTTATCATGGTTGATTAAATCAATCCTATTGATGTTTGCATCTGTCGCAAACGATTCATGAATTCTATTTTTACGCGATTTTATTTCAGCGGCGGCTTCTCTACCAATTCCGTTGTCTTCAATAACGCAAAGGATACACTCTGTATCGAAAATTTGAAATGAGATATCTAGCTTTTTCATGCCCTTTTTGTGAAGTAGCCCGTGTTTTATGCTGTTTTCAACATAGGGTTGGAGTAACATTACAGGAAGTTTTACGGCATTTTCATCAATGCGCTTAGCAACATTGATATTATATTCAAATTCATTATTAAACCGTAATTTTTCAAGACTTAAGTACAGTTTTAAAGAAGTGATTTCTTCTTTTAGTGTTACTTCTTCTTGATTGCTTTGCTTGAGGTAAATACGCATTAAATCGGCAAAATCTGCTAAATAATCGCCGGCAATATCTTGTTGGTTGGTTATGATAAACTCTTGTATAGTATTTAATGCATTAAACATAAAGTGGGGGTTCATTTGAGACCGAATGGCTGCAATTTTTGAACGGTAAATATCTTTCTGTAGGGTTTCGTTATTGGATATGAGTTGGATTTGTTTTGTTTTTACGTTGTAAACAGCATTGAAAATATAAAATACGGCTAATCCTAAGATTAAAATGGCCAAAATTATAAACCACCATTTAAAATAGAACGGTTGAGCAATTGTGAATTTTTGTATTTGAGGTTGAGAACAATTTTCATAATCGTCACATACTGCGACTTCAAAACTATATGTTCCCGGTTTCAAGTTAATAAAATTAGCCGAAGTTTGTCGATGATTTACAAATACGGGTTCGCTGTCGGTTTCTCTCAATCTGTATTTAAACCTAAACTTTCCTTTCGCCCTTGCGCTTAAAGCAGAAAATGAAAAAGTAATGTTGTTGCTGGTGTAATTTAATGCAGACAGCATGGCTGTATCTATTTTTTCACCGTTCACCGAAACATGGCAAATGGATACTTCGGGAAGAAAATCGGTGGGAATCTCATAATCTAGGGGAAGTATCTGAACATATTCATTCCCGATAATAATTAAATCATTCGAATGGATGTGTAGGCCCTTGATTTGGATGGGCTTGAGTCCGGCAGACTCGCAAATAAAGCGTTTGTGGCCTGTTTCTTTATTCAAACATAATATTTCGGAAGACCCTGCAAGGAAAAGCAAGCTGTCCTTTCCCGCTGAACGGTAATAGTAGTCATTCAAATCAAAGGTTTTGCGTATTTCTCCATTGACTATACGATGAAGCCTCTTTGATTTTGTGGCAGCCCATACCACATTGGGTAGCTCAAAATCGGGCATCATGGTTGATACGTTTATGTTTTGATTCTTGTACTTTACCTCGAAAACCGTGTCGCCGTAAAAGTATAAACCGTCAATGTAGTCCACGTATATTCCGGCACTATCAGGTTGAGTGGTAACGTGCAGGCTTCGATAAGGTCGAATAATCCCCGGAACTTCAGGCAGGGTATCGAAAATCATACCTTTTGGTATTGTTTTTCTGCCGGTGGTAGAGACAATCATAGATTGATTGAACGTGGTGTTTATATAGAAGCCTGAGTCAATATGTTGTGATTGCTTAAAATAGAAACCGCAAGGAGTTTTAGGTTCTTCGGTAACGATTTGTTTGTTTATATCGAAGTAGGTTTGTTGATTGCCAATGAAAACTTTTTGTTCATATTCACTGTAATATAAAGGTGCAGGGTCATTTTTTTTAATGTTGATTTGTCGAGCATCGTACAGGGGAGGGGCGAGAAGAAATAAGTTGCCGGCATCATCATTTACATAAATATTTCCATGATTCTCTTGAACAGAAAAGGCAGTTCTTAAATTACTGATTTTCCTGTGGGTGAATTTGAGATTGGGTACTATATAAATACCTCTGTTGAGTGTGCCCACCCAAAAAGTACCTTCCTTGTCTTGGAATACGGTTGAAGTATTTATTCCTTCAATTTCGTAATTCTCTTCATTTGCAGGAAGTATTGGTAGTATTTTGGCTCCTGTTTTGGTCAGAACCCACAAATAACCCCCGCAATATTTTACATTATTCAAATTGTAATTGGTGATTTCGGGAAACCTGTGAAGAGTATCGGCTTTGTGGGAGGATAGCTCTATTATGACACCTTCCTCTAAAAAATCATAGAAATAAGTGCTGTTTTGAATTTGTAAAATGTCTGATTTTCAACGTGTTAAGGGAAGTGTGAATTCAATTTCCGGAGACTTTTTATTAAAAAAAGAATTATGGTTGTATAGCGTAATTTTCTGTTTCGAATTTATTCGATCTTTAGTTATGATAGCTATTTTAGATATATCGACTCCCCGTGCGGTAAGTATGCAGCTGTTTTTGTATGTATATACCTCTTCTTCGGTTTGAGTATCAATATTGAACGAGATAATCTCTCCATCGTTTGATTCTATAACGTAAATCAGGGGCAAGGCCTGTAATAAATAGTCGTAGATGAAGTTTCCTTTTGAGGAGGCATTGTATATCAGCTTAATTTCATTATCCTTCACCCTAAAAAGTTGCCCTCCAAAATTGCTGCACCAAACACCCCCTTCATCATCAAATTTTATATTATGATAGGATATAGCTTGATTTTCAGCCAAATAAGTTTTAAACACCAATCCATCAAAAGAGATGAGGCCTTCGTTTGTTCCAAACCACATTGTTCCCGTTGCGTCCTGCTTAATATCGAAGACGGTTTCAGCGTTGAAGTCGTAAACCTCTTTTAGACTAAAGTGGTTTACCAATCCCGTACCGAACAGAGACGAAACACTGAAAAAAAAAGCAATTATATATACTGAGATTTTCAAATTTACAAGTCAGAGATAAGTTTAAGAAATTCCTCTTTCTTTTCTTTTGATAGAGGAACCGTAGTGTCATTATCCAGTAATATATAATTACCGTCGCGCCGCACAAATTGCTTAAGATACTTTAAATTAAAAATATGAGACCGGTGAGGGCGATAAAAAGTTTTGCCTCTCTCCAATAATCGATTGAAAAATTTCAGAGGTTTTGAAATAAGTAACGGGGATCTGTCGGCACAATATATTTTTGTATGCATACCATCCGCAGCCAAATGAATAATATCCTCAAGTTTAATGAAGGTTATCCCGTCCTGAACGGGCACACCTATTTTGTCAAAGTTTCCCGATTGAATAACTTCTTTGAGCTCCTGAATTTTTGCGTGCAGCTTTTTTTGTTTCTTGAGTTCCTCAGTTTTTTCTATCACCTCGTATATACGTTTGGCTCGTATAGGTTTCATAATGTGGTCAATAGCATTCATTTCAAATGCTTCTAGTGCAAAGTCTCCATATGCCGTCGTAAATACAAGGTGAAATGTAATCTCATTTTTATCCAGATATTCAAATATTCTCGTCCCTTGCTCTCTAGGCATTTCTATATCTAAAAATACCAAATCGGGTAAGTACGTGTTGATGGATTTTACGGCTTCTTGTAAGTCCTGAGCTTCCTAGAGGGTTATGTCAGGATTATCTAACTTTGAAATAATGGTTCTCAAAAGGCTTCGAGCCTTTTGCTCATCATCTACAATTAATATTTTCATGGTTTTATAGAATTTCGCTGCATAATTAGTGCAAATTCGCGAACAATTGGGCTAAAGGGAGGTAAAGTTTCTGAAATGTTGAACCTGACTTATGAGCGTTAACTTAGGGATATCTCATCCGTAGTGAAATTTTTTACAGATGTATTGGTCCAATATTAACTATACCCGTATAAATAAAAAAAAACACCGCGAACTCCTTATCATTAAGGGGTTCGCGGTGCTCTTGTTTCTTCGTGAATAATATAAAGTACGAAAATCTTCGTAATCAAATAAAAAAGGAGTAAATAAGTGTTTGTTCGTTTACAGAATCAACTTCCACAACCTACACAATCAATATTACCGTTTGAGGGTTTAACGCCGTTGAGTTCCATTTCTAAATTATGGATTTTATCGCGAATTTCCATGTCTTCCATCATGTTCCCGGTTAATTGGCCGCGTAGTTCTAAAATCTGCTGTTTTAATTCGTCTTTCATCTCTAATTGTATTTTTTATTGATTGGAATGTTTTTCATCATTTCGACATTGCGAATGTAGAGCTAGTTTTTCATCGATATGCCTCTTGGTCGTTTGGGTTTTTAACAAGCCCATTTTTAAAACTCAATTTTCATGATGATGTGCGGTTAATAAATCGGTAACATTTTATTAATCAAAGCTACTTCCATTAACAAGCGGTGAATAACTTTTTGAGGAGGTAAAAAAGTGGATTTTTGGCGAGGTTTTGAAAGGCTTTGTGAACGTGGTGAAAAGCAAAAACGCCGGGTTTGAACAACTAAAGTTTTACACAAAAAAAAAGGTCGTTCCTCTAAAAGTGAAACGACCTATTTCAAAATTATGTTCAGAACCAGCCCGACATTTCCTGCCGTATGGGTGGGAACGTAACGTTTTTGAGTCTATTCCCCCATAAAGGGATAGCGATAATCTTCCGGAGAAACAAAGTTCTCTTTAATGGTACGTACCGAAGTCCACCTCATTAGGTTTTGTTTGGCTCCGGCCTTGTCATTTGTGCCCGACCCTCTGGCCCCTCCAAAAGGTTGTTGACCTACTACAGCTCCCGTGGGCTTATCATTTATGTAGAAGTTACCTGCGGAGTGGGTGAGCGCCTCAACGGCTTCATTAAGGGCGTAACGATCTTGACTGAAAACAGCTCCCGTAAGGGCATATGGTGATGTTTCATCAACCAATTTTAGCGTTTTTGACCACTCTTTAGCCGGGTACACGTAAATGGTAACAACGGGTCCGAAAATTTCCTCTTCCATAGTTTTAAAATGCGGATCGGTGGTGACAATTACGGTGGGGTCAATAAAATATCCTTTGCTGTCGTCATAAGTTCCACCGCATACAATCTCGGCATCTTTGGCCGATTTTGCGTAATCGATATAGCCCGCAATTTTATCAAATGCCTTTTTATCGATGACGGCTGTTATGAAGTTTGAAGTATCCTCGGGCGATCCTATTTTAAATGAGTTGATTTGCTTAAGCATTACCTCTTTTGTTTCGTCCCAAATGTTATCGGGTACGTAAACGCGTGATGCGGCACTGCATTTTTGTCCTTGAAATTCAAACGCGCCCCGAGTAATGGCTGTGGCCAGTGCTTTTGGTTTTGTGGTATGGTGGGCTACGATAAAATCTTTTCCGCCGGTTTCGCCAACGATGCGGGGGTAAGACTTATAGATGTCGATATTTTGACCGATGGTTTTCCATAGGTTTTTAAATACGCCTGTGGAACCCGTGAAGTGGAGTCCGGCAAAATCGGGGTGCTTAAATACAACATCCCCGGCCTCGGGTCCGTCAGTATAAACCAAGTTGATTACGCCATCGGGCATACCGGCTTCTTTGAAGATATCCATTACCAATCGCGCAGAGTAAATTTGACTATCGGCAGGTTTCCAAACCACGGTATTTCCCATCATGGCGGGAGCTGCCGGTAGGTTACCGGCAATGGCGGTAAAGTTAAATGGTGTAATGGCAAATATAAATCCTTCTAAGGGGCGATATTCCAAACGGTTCCATACGTTTTTGTCGTTTTCGGGCGGTTGCTCGGCGTAGATTTCAGTCATGAAATACGCGTTAAAACGCAAAAAGTCAATGAGTTCGCAAACCGCATCAATTTCAGATTGGAAAGCATTTTTAGATTGAGCTATCATTGTAGCGGCATTCATCTCAGCCCGGTAGGGTCCGCTGATGAGGTCGGCGGCTTTCAAGAATATAGATGCGCGCTGCTCCCAACTCAAACGTTCCCAATCGGGCTTGGCAGCCAATGCTGCATCAACGGCCTGTTGTACGTGTGAGGCATCACCTCGGTGATATTGACCCACAACATGTTGGTGATCGTGAGGAGGGGTTAAATCGTGAAGGTTTCCCGTGCTTACATCTTTACCGTTGATGTGCATTTTCACCTCTTTCTTGCCGTTAAAGAGTTCGCGGTATTTTGAAATGAGTTCTTTGTGTT
>PXEK01000100.1 GCA_003564735.1 Cryomorphaceae bacterium | reverse complement strand
GTAAAGCCGTTTGGTTTTTTGACGGTTTGTACATAGGTATTTTGGCTTATACCTGTGTTGATTTGGCCGGCCTGGGTTTTCACTTTCATGAAACAACCATGTTCATTGCGCCCGTGGTTTTTCTCATGCTTTTGCGCGAGGTGAGTACCATTCCCGTAACCTTTAATCGTGATATACTCAATCCCGCCCAGCTGTTTATCGGCAGTTTTGCCGCTATTATAGTATTGGGTACTTTTTTACTCATGCTGCCCAATGCTACACATCAAGGTATTTCATTTCTTGATGCCTTGTTTACTTCTACGAGTGCCGTTTGCGTAACGGGGCTTATTGTTGTTGATACGGGTAGCTACTTTACCACTTTCGGGCAATCGGTGATCATGATTCTGATACAGCTCGGCGGATTGGGTATAATGACTTTTACCGGCTTTTTTAGTCACTTTTTTAGAGGTAAATCTTCTTATGAAAATCAGCTGGTGCTCAGTAATCTTACCAATACCTCAGCCATGGATGAGGTATTTAAAACCGTGAGACGTATCATCCAAATAACCTTTATTATCGAGTTATTCGGGGCGACATTTATTTACTTTTCTATTGACCCTGAAATTATACCCGCATTAGGTGACCGAATCTTTTTCGCAGCCTTTCACTCTGTATCTGCCTTTTGTAACGCAGGGTTCTCAACTTTAGAAAATAGTTTGTACGAATTACCTTTTCGGTATAATTACGCAATGCATTCTGTTGTAGCGGGTTTGTTTATAATCGGGGGTATTGGTTTTCCTATTGTTTTCAACTCACTTCAATATGTAAGATATTTGATTATGAATTTGTTATTGCCCTACAGCATAACAGGTCATGTCAAGCACCGCTCTCATGTGATTAACCTTAATTCCAGAATAGTATTAATTACTACGGGTATTTTATTGACTCTGGGTACAGCGTTGTTTTTCATTTTTGAGTATGATAATACGTTGGCAGAGCATGACGGTATCGGTAAAATTATTGTGGCATTTTTTGGAGCAGCAACGCCGCGAACCGCAGGATTCAATACCGTTGATACCTCATTACTTAATTTTCACACCATCATGATTGTATTTTTTCTCATGTGGGTGGGTGCCTCCCCGGGATCGACCGGTGGCGGTTTAAAAACCAGTACATTGGCCTTGGGTACACTCAACTTTATAGGTGTAGCTATGGGTAAAAGCAGAATAGAACTTTTTAGAAGACAAATTCCACAGCAATCCGTAGCACGAGCAAGCGCCATTATCGCCCTTTCACTTATATCTGTGGGTACATCCGTCTTTCTCATCTCCTATTTTGACCCTGAAAAAGACCTTCTTTCCATCGCCTTTGAAAGTTTTTCGGCTTACAGCACGGTGGGTTTATCCTTAGGTATTACTTCTGAATTAAACGATTACGCAAGGATTATAATTATTTTCACCATGTTCATAGGTCGTATTACATTGCTCACGTTTTTGGCTGCCTTTTTACGAAAAGAAAAATACAATCATTACAGATACCCTAAAGAAGATATTTTAATTAACTGATGTTTTGATAATGGTCAGAACCCTAAATACACTGCTATGAAATTTATAATTTTTGGATTGGGAAACTTCGGCTCGGCACTTGCCCTTACGCTTACAGAAATGGGACATGAGGTCATAGGTATCGATAACTCAATGGGAAAAGTGGATGAACTGAAAGATAAAATCACCCACACCATAAAAATGGACTCTACCGATCCGCTCGCCGTGGGTAAGCTCCCCTTTAAAGAAACCGATATTGTTGTGGTGGCCATTGGTGAAGATGAGGGCGCGAATATCATGACCACGGCACTACTCAAGCAGTACAAGCCCAAAAGGTTGATAAGTAGAGCCGTTTCACCTTTGCACGAAACCGTTTTGGAAGCTATGGAAGTAGATGAAATTGTTCACCCCGAAGAGGAAACTGCCCATCGCTGGGCAAAAAAGGTAAATATCAAAGGGGTGATTGACAGTTTTGAACTCACGGGCGACTACAACATTATTGAAGCAAAAGTACCCAAGCGCTTTGAAGGAAAAACCCTGCAAGAGGTGAAAATAAGAAAGACGTACAACGTTTTGGTACTTACCACCATAAAGGAGAAAAGAGAAAAAAATATGATAGGCGTGACTAAAAAAGTCACCCAAGTACAAGGTGTAGCCTCGCCAAAAACCATACTGGAGCCCGGTCTTATTTTAGTTTTATACGGCAACATCAAAGACATTCAGCGTCTTTTGAAAAACTAATGTTCGTTGCAGTATGGTATGCGCCCCACTACACAAAGCTAAAAAGTTTTGATTTTTTTTTGGTGTTAAAAATTAACCTTTTATTTTCGCGACACTTAAAAAAAGGGGAATTGCCGAAAACCCTAATCACAGAGTAGGCACTTTTAAAAATTTTACATTATGAAAAAGGTACTTTTTATGGTAGTTGCAGCTGCCGCTTTTACGTTTGCTTCTTGCAGCAGTGATGAATGTTGTGATTGTGGATCTGTTGACGGTGCTGAATTTGACGGTGGTGCTCAAGAGGTTTGTGAGGATGATGTTAATAGTGATGATGAGTGGAATTTTGTTAAATCATTTGCTGCCTCGGCCGGTTGTGATTGCGATTAATTAGCCTAAAATTATCGATTGAACTGCTTTCAACATTTGGAAGCAGTTTTTTTTTGCATGAATATTTCCGTTTGTGAACTGTCTAAACGCCCTTTTTAGTACATTTGCGTTGAGGATACTTGTTGTGTTTCTTGTTCAATATCCTTATTATGAGATAATTCTTTATTCGTAAAAACCTTTCAAACCAACACAAATGACCATATTTAAAACGGCTGTTCGTCTATTATCGGGGGTGATATTTCTATTCTCCGGCGCGTTAATGCTCTTAGGTCGCGATGAAGTGTACTATCGCGGCTTGGAATATTACGGCTTTGGTTGGAGTAGTGCCGATATTATCGTACGTATTTTAGCCTTTCTTTTTGTTTTCTCCGGAGTGACAGAGCTCATCGGCATGAATAAATTCAGGTCTTATACCTTTCGTGTTATTGCAGGTGGCGTAGCGGTAATTGATGTGTTGTCAAAACTCACGTGGGCTCCCGAACATGAACTGATTGTTTTTGCGGGCATTCCGTTCGCTCCTGTCATTGTACTAACCCTATTACTCGTGGCGGGAATTGTTGTTGCCGGAATTGAAAGACAAGAACGCGGGTTTAAAAAGTTCGTATTTCCGCTGGTACTTATCGCTTCACTGGGCATAACGTTTATCAGACCCATCTACATTGACGATTGGCAAAAACCTAAGACCATCGAAGTTCCTCAGGTTCAAGAAAGACTTGACAGTTTATATGAAGCTCATTTTGATACAAAGCGTGAGGATGACATATTCCTAGCCGCTTTTTTTACCACCGGGTGTAAGTACTGTAAAGAAATAGGTAAAAAAATGGGAATTGCCGCGCGCCGGGGCGACTTAAAAAACACGGTTGTGTTTTTTAAAACTGAAGAAGAAAAGGTACAAACGTTTTTGAAAGAGAATCATTGTACCGAGTTAGACTATCAAATCATAGATGAGCAAACGTTTATGTTTTTAACTCAAGGGAGGTTTCCCACACTTTTTTATTCCAATGATAAAGACACGTATTTCATGCGCGGCAGTAAGGCTATGAACGGACCCATGATGAGGCAAATGAAAGCCGATCAAAATTAGAAAACCGCCGAAAAACATTCAAAGTGATATGAACCAACTTTCTTGACGGATCACTTAAATTCGATGATTGATTCAAAAAAGCTTCGCAATTTTTTGTAACTAGAGCGAAAATCGTTAGTTTTGGAATGAAATTTTGAGTTTGCGGCGTGAAAATCAGTTGACGATAAAGCAGCAAACCGATTTGACCTAAACTACTTACGATGGAAAGAACTTTTTTGGAATGCGGAGAAAAACTAAGAGGACGAGCCGATCAAAAGTTTTGTAGTCCGCAATGTCGCAGCAGCTACAACAACCGTGAAAACCGAGAAGAAGCCGCTTACTTTAGGCAGGTGAATAAAATATTGAAGAAAAACCGAGATATTCTTATTCGGTTGAGTGAAGGCAAGCCAACCAAAGTGAAGCGCATTAAACTTTACGAAAACGGTTTCCGGTTCGATTTTGTGACCCATAAAGAGCGCAATCCCGACGGTACCACAACCTTCTTTTGTTACGATCGCGGGTTTGAAGAGCTCGATGAAGACTACGTTTCAATTAGCGCCGCCAAAAAAGACCTGCTTTAGCATGGGGTGAAAATCCCTTATGTTCAACGATACGGTTATCTCTTTTATCAACACTTTGAACTCCCTTTTACTTTTTCGAATAAAACAGAGCGGGTACAACCTAAAGATTTTGCAATTTTGCGTATTATATCACACAACACATGGAAATACTTTATAACATACTCTTAGTTTTGATTCCGTCAGGTATTCTCAGTGCCACGGTGTACTTTATGATAAGTGCTCAATTTGAGAATCAAGAGAGAACAAGGGCATTACAACTTCGTCGTGAAGACAGAAAACGGTTTGATAATCAAAAGTTGCAGGCTTACGAGCGATTAATCCTTCTTCTTGAGCGCATCTCGCCCGACGCCCTAGCCATGCGTGTGCGCGGAAACTATAAAGATGCAGAATCTATGCAGCGAGGAATGATCAAAACCATCAAGAACGAATTTGAACACAATATCACTCAGCAACTCTACATCTCTACTGAGGCCTGGAAACTGGTAGTTCAAGCTAAGGAGGAATCCATTCGAATCGTAAACATCGCTGCTTCTAAAACGGAAAAAGACAGCGACGCCGTGGAATATACCAGAGTTATTCTCAGTTTGTCGTCACAATTATCTCCCTTGCCTACTCAAGTGGCCGTTGACGGACTCAAATCAGAGTTTAGAAGCCGATATGGGAAGTAACTTTTAAAGTTAGTTGATACCAATAAAAAAAGCCACTCATTCAAGTGGCTTTTTTATTTGATTTTAAATCCGCGTTGTTCTACAGAAATCGTAATGCTAAAAACAACGCTTTTAATTTTAATCTGCGCGGAGATTACTTCGCTTCTTCAAATCTGCGATTTACCTCTTCCCAGTTGATTACGCTAAAGAAAGCTTCGATGTAATCAGGGCGACGGTTTTGATACTTCAAATAGTAGGCATGCTCCCAAACGTCTAAGCCCAAAATGGGGTGACCGTCGCAACCGGCATTCGGCATTAAAGGATTATCTTGGTTTGGAGTAGAACATACTTCCAATTTCCCGCCTTTGTGAACACACAACCAAGCCCATCCCGAACCAAATCGAGTAGCGGCAGCTTTGCTGAATTCATCTTTGAACGCATCGTATGAACCAAATTGGTCGTTGATGGCATCAGCGATAGCACCGGAAGGGTTCCCGCCGCCGTTTGGTGACATAATGTGCCAAAACAAATCGTGGTTCCAATATCCGCCACCGTTGTTTCTCACGGCTGCATTATCTACGTGATTGGCTAAAAGGTCTTCAATACTTTTTCCTTCTAAATCCGTACCCTCAACAGCACCGTTTAATTTGGTGGTGTACCCGTTGTGGTGTTTAGAATGGTGAATTTCCATCGTTTGAGCGTCAATATGCGGCTCAAGAGCATCGTATGCGTAAGGCAATTTTGTTAATTCGAATGACATAATTATTTAATTTAAAGGTTTGACTTTTAATAATTCAATCACAAAAGTAATAAATGAAACCGTGAATTGTTCAAGCTTCAAATTAATAAAGGTTATTTACTTATAAACATTAATTTTTGATAGGTCATAGCGCCTCTGCTAATTAGCTGTTTTTCCCTCTATTCCAGATATCCCAACTCTCCTCGGCTTGAATTTCGAGCATTTCACGTCCCGACTTTATCGCACACCCCTTATCAGCTGCAGATTTGAGCAGCAGCGTGGGGTCGGGATTGTAAATAAGGTCGTAAACCAATGTGTTTTTGGTCAGAGCCGATAACGGTACGGAGGGCATGGCCTGCGTATCGGGAAACATCCCGAGGGGCGTGGTATTCACCAAAAGACCTATGTTTTGAATCAGGGCGGGAGTGAGGTCTGAATAAGTGAGTT
>PXEK01000074.1 GCA_003564735.1 Cryomorphaceae bacterium | reverse complement strand
CGAGAGACAGTTTATTTAATCGATACGGCAGTGTGGCCATGGCGCGGCAGTACAAAAGGAATCCCGAAAAACGCTCATCGTGCTATGAGTTTTTCATTAACGTGGGCAAACCGCAATCGCCGGCTGAATTAAAGCAGGTTGAGGAAAAATACGGGGTGTCACTCGATGAAAACATGAAAAGGGTTTACTCCACTGAAGGGGGAAATCCGCATTTGGATAATGACCATACGGTTTTTGGTAAGGTAATTCGCGGAATGGATGTGGTAGAAAAAATAAATAAGGTTGAAACCGATAGCCGCGAATGGCCCAAAGAAGCAGTGAATATCACGGTAAAACCCCTAAAATAATCGCTATGTTGCGTCAAATCATATTGTACGGTTTCATTCTTGTTCTATTGGCAGCGGGATTTTGGTTTTTATTTCCAAGTAAACCCGCGGGCGACGGAAAATTAACAAGCTTAGATGCCGTTTCGCGTGACGCAATATTTGTGTGGGAAAATGCCGATTTTCCGCATACCTTCGACCGTATTGCCCATCACTCGGTAATTTGGGAGGAACTGAAAAAAATTGACGCTGTAAATGAACTCCATGATATTATGCATGAGTGTGATACCGCCCTTCGTGCTCATTCCGATTTATCGGCACTTACCGGTTCCTTTAATGCTTGTTTTGCGGTGGAGCCGCTCAAAAAATCTTTCGTTCCCGTGTGGATTTTTAATGCCGGTGAGGGTGTTTCCTCTCGCACCTTTATAAACGATATAGAAGCGGCTCTCAACGCTAAACGCACCGATGACGACAACCTCGAAATAAAATTAGGAAAACATACACTGTACGCTCATTTCCTGCAAAACCTGGTCGTTGTTTGTACCGACAGAAACGTGGCAAAAAAAGCGTTGGACAGACTCAACACCAACGATGCCGTTACCGCCGACAGTACTTTTCAAAGACTATATAACACGAAGGGAAAAGTGAATCACGGTCATGTTTTCATCAACACGCCCAAACTACTTTCTATATTGATGACCGAAAATCAACCTCAATCTAACTTATTGAATGAATTGGGAGGTCGATCAGCGTTGGATGTGGGACTAAAATCCAATATATGGATTCTCAACGGCTTTGTAAACACAGGAAGGTACGGTGATGATTTTTTGTCTCTTTTTCAGAACCAAAAACCCACAGCGCGCAGTTTGTTAGCCGTCATGCCCGAAAACACTGAGAGCTTTGTTCACCTCGGTTTTTCTCACTTTGAAGAATGGAACAGGGGATATGCCGAGTATTTACAAAATACTGAGCTTAAAACCCTTTACGGCTCACACACCACGGAGTCCAAGGCTACCATCACCTCTTGGATTGAAAGCGAAATTGCTGTCGGCTTTAGGAATGACCCCGCATTGGGAGAGAAGGAGGGCTTTTACGCCATCATGAAAACGGCCAATGAAAATACGGCCGCAAAACAACTTCGCCAAAGCAGTGATGAAAACGAAGAAGAAAAGTACGCCGACTTCACACTGCAAAAATTACGACACGACAAGCTGCTGCCCGCCGCTTTGGGTTCGTTATTTCGCCAATTCCACACGGCACATTACACTATTATTGACCGATACATCGTATTTGCAGCATCCAAAGAGAGTTTGCGCCGTATAATAAACGACTACCTTTCGGGCAAAACACTCCGAAACGATGAAGGGTATATGAAGTTTGATAAATCACTTTCCGCAGAATCAAATGTACTTTTTTTCGTGCGCCCGGGATATGCCGCAACCGCCCTCCCCGACTTGCTAAACGAATCCACTCACAACTTAATAAAACGGTACGACTCTACACTCAAAAACTTTAGCGGATTGGCTCTACAGTGGTCGGTTGAAAGCAACAACTTATTTTACCACAGCATTATTTTAAAACACAATCCCGAGAAAAAAACCTACGCTCACTCCCTTTGGGAACTGGCGTTAGACAGCGGTTTGCGGACTGCGCCAAAAGTGGTAATTAACCACAACTCAGGAGCAAAAGAACTTTTCGTTCAAACCCTTAAAAACACCGTTTACCTCATAAGCAATACCGGTAAAATATTGTGGTCGGCACCCGTTGAGGGGCCTATCATGAGTGATATATTCCAAATAGACCGTTATGACAACAATAAACTACAACTCCTTTTCAACACTCGAGAAAAACTGTACCTCATCGATAGATTGGGGAATTCGGTAACGGGCTATCCCATTTCATTTGAACGCCCCGCATCATCAGGTATCAATGTTGTTGATTATGACAATAACGGCGACTTACGCATATTTGTGGGCCTGGAGAACGGAGACCTACTGAATTTCAACAAAAAAGGAACAAAAGTAAAAGGGTGGAAATACGATAATCCCGGTTCGCCGGCACTCACCCCGCTTGAGCATGTGAGTATTAAAGGAAAAGACTACCTCATCACGCTACTCCAAAACGGAAGTGTTACGGCACTGAATCGTCGCGGTGAAGAACGACTTTCCCTGAGCGAAAAACTCCCCTTAACCCCAAAACCCGCTCTTTATTTACAGCGTGGTTCCGACAAATCACTCACAAAACTTTACACCATTGATACCAACGGTGTGCTGTTCGAGTTGAATTTAAATGATGAACTTTCCAAAACCGTACTTCAATCTACCCGCGGAGACTCGCGCTTTTTAATATCACCGATATTCAGCAGCGAGCAGCCCGAGTTTTACATTTCTGATTCAACAGGAATTTACGGGTACAACACAAACAAAGAACTCTTCCTTAGATTCGAAACGCATGATACGGCTACAGCTCGCCTCAACCCCGTAAAACATGAGGCTGTGAGAGCTTTGAGTGCCGTGTACCCGGCAGAAAATCAAGTTTGGTTAATGAACAACACCGGCACTCCTCTCCCCGACTTCCCTATGCGCGGTTATACCGGCCCCACCGTAGATAATTTGAATGATGATCAAACCCTCAATTTGATCGTTTCTGATGCCGCCGGGGTATTGTACAATTACGTAATACAAAAGCCATAGTAATTAAAAATGAGAGTCAAAGGATACAGACTTATTGCCCCCTACTACGAAAAACTCAGAAACCTATTTTTCCCCGGTATACGCCGTTACCAAGCCGAGTTTCACCGCCTCAAACCGCACTTGGTAGATCGTATCGTTATTGTGGGCGGCGGTGGCGGAGACGTACTGAAACCGGTACTGGAAAAATTCAAAAAATCCACTATTTACTATGTAGAGCCTTCCGCATCCATGATGCAAATTGCTCAAAAGCGTTTTGGTACCTCGCGCCGTATATTTTTTATTGAGGAACCGTTTGAGCAGGCCGTAGTTGAAGATGCCGACATTATTATTTTGCCGTTCGTGCTCGATATTATAAATCGCGAAACACTGCCCGCTATCGCCAAAAAAACACGAGATGTTCTCAAAAGCAAAGGGTTTGTTTTATTTTCAGACTTTTGCGAGCCAAAGGGCATATTTGCAAAAATAAAACTAGCGCTACTCTACCTCCTGTTTTTCCCTATGCGCGGTAAACTCCAATTCTCACTACCCGATTACGATCTTTTTTTTGAACAAGCAAAACTGAGGAAAGTAACCCAAAAAACGAGCAAGTCAAAGCAATACATTTCAGCTTTGTATCAAAAGGAGTAAGGCTTACAAAAACACGTCAAAAGCACAAGCCTTCAATCAATTATTGTATCACCACCTTTTCTGTCAAGTATCCTCGCTCGCCCTTTACCGTAACAATGTAAATACCTGCGGAGAGAGACGAAATATCAAGGTCGAAAGCATCAAATCCCGAAACACCTCGCTTTTGGTCAACCGCCAACTTTCCGTCAATTCCCGTAACCCTCACCAGAACCTCACCGCTCAAACCTTCTAAATCCACCGTGAGTCGGTCTTTAGCCGGATTGGGGTACAAACGCATCGCCGGCGACACGCCATCCAACAAATCGTCTTCAACAGCCAATGGGTCATCAGGTTGCCAGTCGTCAGAATACCCCGGTTTTCCATCCTTCATATCATAACCCACCGTAAAAGTGTACCTGAAAAACGTACCAAATTCCACCGGGAAATTTTCCAAGAAAATAGGGTCATCCGTATCCAGTCCCAAATTAGTTAATCGCATATTTCCCCCCTGCACCGTATTATCGGCCCAAAAGTTGAGTCCGTCACCCGCCTCATCGTAAATATAAAACTCGTAGCACCCCGGTTCTATAGAAAGCGTATCAAAATAATTTGTTTGATTCTGTAAATCATCACGATAAATCATTGTATCCCCACCTATCTGCCTCAAATAATACCAATTCTCATTCGCTCGATTATTTGTTGTAATCCGTAACATAATGTCTCCGGGGTGTTGCACCACACTTTCAAAAACCGCACTGTTTTCATTATTGTGTTGTTGGTCGTCGGCTCTCCCATTCGCACTTATTGCGTTTACGGTCAGAACCGACCCGGCGCCGGAGTAAAAATTATGGGGCGGAATTTGCAATTCGAAGGTATCGCGTTGCAAAAACTCCAAATCCGTAGCTGCAGAATACTCATAATTCTCATTACCTTCGAGTCCGTAAGACAATCGAACGGAAGTCACCTTTTCCGCACCGATGTTACGCACCACCCCCTTAGGGTTTCCGCATGTTGGATTATCCCTTGAGTAACGATCGAAAGTATTGGGAACCAAAATATTTTCTACCTCAACATCCAAATTAAAATTAGGGCTATCGTACTCAAAAAGTTGCGTCTCGACCCAATAGTGAATATCAAAACTAGAGCCTCCGGTGTACACGTAGTTCTGCCAATTCAAATCGATGGTGTTTGTTGTGCCCGCACTGAAAGCAGTCGTCACATCGGCGTAATGTTCTTGGGCCTCTCCTCCCGGACACCAGCCTGCGCGATTGTAGATCCACGTACCCGTTTGCGGGAAATTGGCCTCTGCTCCGCAGCCGTCGTCCCAAATGTACTCTCGATACCGCTCTGTACCGTTCACGTTTACGTTAAACCACTTGCGGCAAAACTCGGCGCAATTGTCGGGATTCCCACCGCCCGCATTTCCGAAACCGTGTCCCGTGGCCGTGTGCTTAACAAAAGCCGCTTTGGTTTGGCTGTTCGCCTCCACCGTTGCACCGGAAGTTTTGGCATTGATTGGGTCGTTTTGAAAACCGTATTTAAATCCCCCCCCGCCGCTGCGGTACAATTGATGAAAGCCCAAAATATCTCTGGGCGGTGTACCTTCGATAAAATCAAAATAAACCGTAATGGAAAAACCGTCTTGAAAACCACCGTAATAAGCGTTAATGATACGCTCCCCTTTGAGTAAGTCGGCATAATCGGTAACATCAAAACGGTATTCGTGAAACCAGCCGTAGTTTTTATTTCCGGCGTAAGGCGTAATCACACGAGCTAATTCTACACGTTGAAAAGTACTGTCTGTAATCGGATCCCAAACCTCTATATTGGTTTTGTAATCCCACTCGCTGCAACCGTTTTGGGGACAACCCAATACGTAGTACATAATAATTTTGCTGTACGTTCCCTCTTCGGGAAATTGTACCGTATCTAAAAACGTTTGAGGGTAACCTCTGAATCGCCAATGAGTTTCATTGTGCGAGAAAACACGTGTGGTATCCCCGGGGGCTGCCGTTAGCAAGTTGGGTGTGAAACACAATGCGATAAGCAAAAATATGAAAACATAATTTTTATTCATAAGATAAAATTTTGCTCAAAAGTAAGGTTTTGAAATTGATTTAAGGGAATATCGATATGGAAACCTAAGCATTGCGGTTTGGGTAATTACGCGGGTTGAGCCCGGATTTTGCCGGTTCGCAGTGAGACAGGGATTAGAGGTTTGGGAGCGCAGAGGCGGAGAGCTGAGGGCGGAGGGCACGGACAAAGACAAGGACAAGGTCGAGTCAATGGTGAAGCGTGAAGCGAAAAGCGGAACTCGTTGCGGGTGAAGTGGCGGGATTTACATGAAACGGGAAGGTTTGGAGGTTTGGAGAGCGGGGCGCAACTCCCGGCAGCGTTTGTAACGCTGTCGCTATATAGAAATAGATTTTCACGGATTTGCTGCTTCGCAGCGCAGGATTCTTTGCCATTATACGCTGATACAGCTT
>PXEK01000208.1 GCA_003564735.1 Cryomorphaceae bacterium | reverse complement strand
CATAATTAAGTGGTTTATGTACTTTACAAATATAGAGTATTTTTCAATATAAGAAGCGAAAGTGTTGAGTTAAACCACAATTGTTTTTGTTACGTAGTGAAATTTCAGAGATAATGTACTCTCGTTAGGTTAAGTCAATCAAATCTCACAACTCATAATCCTGCAACTCAACCATAACCTCATTTCGTCGGTCAACGGGGTCAAAGGGCGCGTTGTACCCCATAAAGGTGAATGCGCCTTGGTAGTTCAGTCCTTCATTTTGTAGTGCCTGAGCCAATTTTTTACGGTGCGTTTCAATTTTTTTGTCGTTGGCATAGCCGCTGAATCGCACCACAGCTACAACGCGCTCCGGCATTTCCTCAATTACAATTCCGTCGTGATTGGGCTTGGGTAAATCAGTCAGTTCAAACTCGGCAGGCACTAAAAAGCGCATGGTCATTTTTTCTTCCAAGTCCATGGTAACGGGCGTAGTCATGGCAATTTTTTCGCTTCGCTCATTTTCTCCAAAGATATAACCCGCCAATATTTTGAACCCTTTTGATGATGAGGTTTTGTAACTTGCCGAGTCCAACCGGACACTAGTAAAAAGGGCGGCATCGTATTTTCTTACTTCAAAATCGTCGTAAGTTTTCAATACTTCGTAAGAATAAGTTTCGTTGTTTTTCACGTATGATAAAAAGCCGGCGCTTGCAACGCCGCACAATGTTAAAATGATTAATAGCGTTTTCATAAATATGAAACACGTAATACGCGTAAAGGTTTTCATCGTTAAATCGGTCACGACCGCGGCCAAGGTTTATAAACACCGTATTGCGCATACTTTTTCGAATCTTTACGCCACTTTAACCGCCTAAAAATTACGTTTGCAAGTATGTATATAAAGTGGTTAAAGCGCATTGTTTTTATCATCGGCACGGTTACCTTGCTCACGTTGTTTGCGGCCGTTTATGCCGGTTACCACTACAGGGGAGCTATTGTTCCCGTGATTACCTCTGAACTCAATTCGCGACTAAAAACGCCTGTGCATGTGGATACCATTCGGGTTACGTTTTTAAAAAACTTCCCCAATGCATCGGTGCATTTTGAGGGGGTCACGGCTATGAGCAGCGATCAAACGCAACCCAACGATACGCTTTTTCACCTGGAGAAACTCTACCTCTCTTTTAATCTTACTGACTTATACAACGGCAATTTCACGCTTTCTCAAATTGATGCCGAAAACGGATTTGTGAATATGCGGTTGAATGCGAAAGGGGTATCGAACTTTGAGTTTTATGAAACCGTTGATGAGTCGGAGACAACACAAAACTTCAAAACGGCATTAAATAAAATCGTATTAAAAAACATAGGATACCGCTTTCGGGATGTGCCGGGGAATTCCATGTATGATTTTTACGTGGTGAACCTCACCGGCAAAGGCGATTTTACCGGCGGAGAAAGTCATATTGCCATGTATGGTAATGTGAACAACAACAAGGTGGTAGTGGATGATATTTCGTATTTGCCCGGTGAAAACATCAAACCCGATGTAGCGGTGGAGATGAATCCCGGCACCGGGTTTTTTCAAATTTCGCGCGGAATCATAAAAGTGCGTGACAAACACCGGTTTGAGGTAAAGGGAAAACACACGGGCGACCATTCGTTTGAATGGCGATTTAAGGGCGAGAACCTCGATTTCGATGCGGTGAAAACCTTAACGCCCGAGGTTTGGGCACAATCGTTTAACACCATTAAGGCCGCGGGTCAGTTAGTATTTAAAGGCCGAGTGAAACGCGAAGGTGCGGGCGGAATGACCGAGTTTAGTTCTGATTTTGAATTGAAAAAAGGAAAATTGGATTTCCCGGAACACCATATCCACGCCAAAAACCTGTATTTGAGAGGCAACTACACGCGCAACGCCGGCGCACATAAAACGGGAACTCTATCGGTAGATTCACTTACCTGCAAGTTAAACGGGGGTGACTTTTACGGCAGAATTTACGCGAAAAACCCACAGGCGCTTGATTTCAAAGTGTATTTGTCGCATCATAATGAGCTTTCCTCCTTTAAAAACACTATTGTTGTCGATACGCTTTCGGCCCTTAACGGCAGTTTTGACGTAAGCGGGTATTTGTCGGGCCGTATTATTCCCGGCGATAGTTTCACGTTTGAGCATTTTGCGGCCTTTGGTAAAGAGCTGGATGTAAGGCTCAATCGTGGTGAGGTGAAAATCAAAAACTCGCCGTTTCACGCGTCTCAACTGTCATCCGTTGTGCGTGTTGTGAACAACGATATTTTCATTGACAGCCTATCTGCCTTGTTTATGGATGATCCCGCGGTAATTCGCGGTACGTGGCGTAACGCCTTTGGTTTTATGACTCAAAAAGACAAGCTGTTTCGATTTTTTGGAAGTGCCGATATGGAAAATTTCAACTTTCAAAAGGTATTTCCCGATGACGATACCGAAGCGTCACAACCGTTTTCGCTGCCCGATAATTTGCTTGTGGATATTACCTCTTTCAGCGTTAGCAGGTTCAATTACAACAACCTTTTTATTGAGGATGTTAAGGGTAGTTTTTTGGTCAGACCCGGCCGGCTCAACTTTGAACGGCTCAGTGGTAAAGTTGCGGGCGGAGCGGTAAAGGGAGAGGCCGTACTTACCGATAACCCGGCAAAAGCCGATTTTAAGGGAGAGGCCGAGCATATTGATATCACTACCCTTTTTGAGGCGTTTAATGATTTTGGAAGTGAGGATTTGGGAGCGCGCAACGTTCGGGGGAAACTCGATATGGATTTCAATGTGATGCTCCCGCTCAACAAAGCGGGTTCACCCGATTACGATTTTATGGCCGGTGTGGTGGATTTTGAAATACATAACGGAGAGCTTATTGACTATAAGCCGCTACAGCAAACCACCGCGGTGGTACGCGAAAACAAAATTTTGAATTTGTTTATCAAACTCGACGCTTTTGAGGAAAGGCTTAAACATATAGAGTTTGAAACCCTTGCCAATACTTTGAAAGTTCGCGAAGGGGTGATCTACATTCCCGATATGAAAATTTATTCCTCGGCCTTGGATATTGAAGTGGGAGGGGAACAGCATTTTAACGGTACTATTGATTACATGCTTAACTTCAATATCAAGCAGGTTTTACAAAAAAGCGAAGTAAAAGAAACGGAGTACGGGTACATTGAAGACGATGGCAAGGGCGGTAAAATCATTTATTTACTCATTAGCGGCACGGTTGATCACCCGGTGGTAAAGTTGGATAAAATACGGTCGCAGCGACGTATGAAGGAGGACATCAAAAAGGAGATAAAAATTACCAAAGCGGTATTGAAAGAGGATTTTGGACTGTTTAAGGGTGACACCTCACTTCCCGATATCAAGGAACCGGTGAAACAGGATATGCGGTTTGAGTTTGATGCCGATAAAAACGTGGGAGATGATGATGCAGAGGTTGAGGAGGGCTCTGACCAAAAACAAGATACCACAAAGAATAAAGTGAAGCGCTTTTTCCAAAAGGTAAAGGAAAAAACGGGTGGCGAGGATTCAAAAGACGGCGATTTTGACGATTGGAGTTTTGATGACGATGATTTTTAATGTAGGTTTATTCGTTCGGTTTTTACATCCGGCACAAAACTTGACTTTATCACGTTACTAAAATAAAACGCTATGAACAAAGCCATAATATTATTGAGTGTTGTTGTGGGTTTAACCGGGGCAAACGCTCAAAAGAACGTAAATCACGATAGTATTTCTGCTGAAATGCAAGCCCTACAACGTGTGGATTATCCCGTTTTTAAGCCGGGTGAACGAATTGAATATTTGGTGCATTACGGTTTTGTTCATGCCGGTAAAGCCACGATTGAGGTGAAAGAAAAGCCGGTGAAAATTAAAGGTAAAGATTCTTATCACGTTATAGGTAAAGGGGTGAGCACGGGCACGTTTGATTTCTTTTTTAAGGTGAGGGACACTTACCAATCTTTTATTGATACGGATAATTTGCATCCGCATTTGTTTTTGCGCGACGTGAATGAAGGGGGCTATAAGAAGGTGCAGAATTATCATTTCCATCAAGATGAAAATTATGTAAAGTCAAATAAGGGCGACAGCGCTTTTATTCCCACCGGCATTCAGGATATGATTAGCGCTTTTTATTTCGCCAGAACGCTTGATTTAACCAAGTACAAGGAGGGTGATGTAATTGTTATTTATGCTTATGTTGACGGTGAGTTGGAGCCCGTGAAGATGCGCTACGTGGGAAAAGAAAAAATCAAGGCCAAGGCGGGTACGTTTAATACGTTGAAGTTTCAGCCGATTGTTCAAAAAGGGAGGGTATTTAATGACCCCGAAGATTTAACGGTTTATGTAACGGACGATAAGAATAAAATTCCGGTTTTGGCGAAAGCGAAAATTTTAGTGGGATCGGTAAAAATGCAACTCACCGATTTTGAAAACTTGGCTCATCCCGTGGCTAAGGTGGACTAATGAAAGCGCGTTACACGTAGTTGTCCAGCATGGTTGAGAATTGATGTGCGTAGCCCCCTCCGAATAAATTTACGTGAATTAAAATAGGGTAGAGGTTGTAGGCGTCTGTTCGTTGTTCAAAGCCGTTTTCAACGGGAAATGTATCAAGGTAACCGTTGTAGAAGTCGACCGGGAATGCACCAAAAAGTTTGGTCATGGCTAAGTCTTGCTCGCGGTGAGCGAATGCGACGGCAGGATCGAATATGGACGGACCTTTATCGGTAAACATGAAATTACCGCTCCATAAATCACCGTGAATCAAGGCCGTATTTTCCTCAGGGAAAATTTCATTCATTCTACCGTAAAAGCGGTCGAGTTTTTTCACGGTTTCGGCGGTGATGCGGTTTTGGTCGCGGGCTAATTTGGCCTGAGGTTGGAGTCGGTTCAAGATGAAAAAATCGGCCCAAGTAGGTTGAAAGTTGTTCTGTTGCGGTAAACTGCCCATATAATTGTCATGCGACAACCCGAAGCGGTTATTTGTGGTTTTGTGCATTTGAGCCAACTCCACCCCAAATGTATAAGCATCGCCGGCATTTGATTGACCGTTGAGGTGAGTCATGAAAAACAGGTGGTCTTTTTCTTGCTCGGTAATAAACAGCGGTTTGGGGATGTTTAGTTTGGCGTGTTTTGCCAAGAGTTCGAGTCCGCGACTCTCCGCTTTAAACATGTCGTGAGAATGGGGGGAGTCGTTTACCTTGAGAAACAATGAGTCTCCGTTGGTTTGAACTTCGTACGTTTTGTTGATGCTCCCGCCAAAAACCTCTGTTACGCTTGTGACTTTTATCTTTGCATGACCGTTGGCGTGAAGTATTTGCGTCAACTTTGAAGGTGAATACGTGTAGGCCATAAACTTTATTCGTAATTTTAGTGTTTAACCACAAATTTAATCCATATGAAAAGCACAGTTTTATTTCTAGCAACTTTATTTATTACAAGTATGATGACATCAGATAACAGTGTACACAAGTTTACCATGAAAAATATTGAGGGTGAAGATGTTTCACTCAGTGAGTACAAGGGAAAAGCCATCCTCATTGTGAATGTGGCCAGCAAGTGCGGTTACACCTCTCAATATGAGGATTTACAAAAGCTCTACGAGCGTTACGCCGATAAAGGATTTGTAATTTTAGGGTTTCCCGCTAATAACTTTATGGGTCAGGAGCCGGGTACCAACGCTGAGATTCAATCTTTTTGCAAAAAGAACTACGGTGTTACCTTCCCTATGTTTTCTAAAATATCGGTGAAGGGAAACGACATGGCCGATTTATATAAATTCCTCACCGATGAAGACCAAAACGGCGTGATGAACACTAAGGTGAAATGGAATTTTCAAAAATACCTGCTTGACAAAAACGGCAAGTTGGTAGCGAAATTCGCACCCGGTGATAAGCCGTTGGGCGATGACATTACCTCGGCGATTGAGGAGTTGTTGTAGGGGTAAATACAATATGGTGGCTCCTCTGTTTAGTTGACTCCACTTATTTTATCCACCCCTAATCCAAACAGAGCAAAATCATATTTTACCGGGTCTGCCGGGTCGAGTTTACGCAGGTTTGCCGTTACTTCTTCCACGGCTTTCCAATCGTTTTGTTTGCGTTTGAGCAGTTTTAACGCACGGGCTTGATTGCCGGTGTG
>PXEK01000095.1 GCA_003564735.1 Cryomorphaceae bacterium | reverse complement strand
TGAGCAAATAGTTGACATCACCGCCCGCATTTGCCAATCCCGAGGTGCCCTCGCCCGATGTTTTTTCCCCACCGCCAATTCCGTATGGCTTAAGCTCTATAAACCGGCCGCTTTCCAAAGCTCCAAAACCACCGATGGATCCCGCTTGATTCACGCGCTCCAAATTATTATCCCGACTCCAACCTTGCCACAAGGCCTGTTCTCGCTTACGCCTGATATTTCGCTCAAAGTTGATGCCCCAAACTTGGTTTTTGACGCCGGTTCTGAACTTTAGTGTGCTAAAAGGTATTTTTACTTCGGCAAACCAACCTTGCGCCGTCGTTTTTGTACGAACGTCCCACACCCCGTTCCAAAAAATATTGGTGCTGCCGCCGTTATTAAAAACTTGATAATCGCCGCGTGCCCCGTTGGGATTGATGACAAACATAAAACCATTGCGCTTGTCATTGTAGGTGTCCAGAATGATTTTGAAGTTATCATCTAAATTATCGTTAAAGTCCCGCTTCATTTCTTTGGCAATAATTTTATCGGGTTCACGGTCATAACACCAAACGCCTATGTAAATATTGGTTTCATCAAAAAGAACCGCCACCTCGGTACGTTCCGTGACGGGTTCGCCAAAGTTGAGCTCGCGTTGGGTGAAGTTTGTAATTTTTTCGGCTTTTTCCCACGCCTCTTCATCTAAGCTGCCGTCAAAATGAATAGGGTCACTAACGGGTGAGGCAGTCATGGAGTTAGGAATACTCACCTGCGCCGCGGCCGGTAGAGTAAATAACACAATAAGGAAAAGAAAAGTGAACAGCTTTTGAGTCAAATCGCAGTTTCTTTTTTATTTAATTCTCTCTTGCTTCGCTACCGAATCGGGCACGTTGGATAGCTTTTGACTCTCAACATAATCGATAATAGCCTCTTTAATCAGTTTTTGTTGATCTAAAGGGCGCAAATGCGGTAGTTTCATGGTTTGTTTAAAGTGAGGCCACCCTTCAGGATCGGTACCGGTAAATTCATAATATCCGTAAGGTTCCAGTAGGGTACACACCGCAACATGAATAACATCGGTTTTTTCCTCTTTGCTCAGCTGTACTTTGCCTTTGCCCAGTTCTTGAACGCCAATTAAAAATAAAATTCCGTCAATATCAATGCCCGGCCCGAACCGCGTTTCAAAAAAAGATACGGCTTCATTCCAAGCGCGCTTGTATTCGCTGTTATTCATGGTGTGTTAATTCACAATTGTGAGTTTACAAAGTTAAGGCGAATATTGTTTATCGGTTTGCCGTATAAAGTACATTTGGATTTTAATTCGGCTAATGAATTACATTGATTTAATTGTAGGAATAATACTTCTTTTTTTGGCGGTACGCGGCTTTGCTAAAGGGCTAGTTATTGAGCTGGCCTCCATAGTGGCGCTTATTGCCGGCATTTGGCTGGCATTGAAATTCAGCGTAAAAGTTGAGGGGTACTTGCTGGAATATACCGAGATAGATAAAGCCTATTTACCTGCTTTGGCTTTCGCTATAGTTTTTGTTTCGGTGGTAGTGGGTGTTCATTTTTTGGCGCGAGTGTTACAGCGTATTTTAAAACTGGCGGCGTTGGGCACTCTGAACCGTTTGGCGGGGGCACTTTTTGCGTTTATGAAAGGTGCCGTAATATTGAGTTTTGTATTTGTGTTTATCAATTCGTTTGGCGGCGATACTTTTAACTTACTCTCGCCCGAACTGCGTAATAACTCCCTTTTTTATCCGTATTTGTCAAAACTAGGCCCTACCATTATGCCTTTCATCACCGATTCGGAATGGTTCAGAGAGTTGGAAATCCTCAAAGATGAAATCGACTTATTCCCCGAACATAACGAAGAGGCGCATCCGGCTTAATTTACTTTAGGTGAACCCCTGAAATTATGAATGTTATTTGTGCCCTTTGATCTTGGTCGGAACCGGTTCTGACCAAAACAGCAACGGCAATAGTTTTTTTGGCTGAAATACCTTAACTTTGAAGCCTTTGAAAGAATTGAATTCAACAACTATGGAAAAGAGAAAACTGCTGATTGTGAGTACTTCTAAAGTTCACGGCAGCGCGTATATGGAATATATTAAAGATGAGGTGAAACAACATTTTGAGGGATGTAAAAAGCTGTTGTTTATTCCGTTCGCACGCCCGGGAGGAATCACGCATACCGATTATACACGAAAAGCTCGAAGCGTTTTTGACGAGTTGGGAATAGAGGTGCGCGGAGCTCACAGGTTTAAAAGTGCCGAGGAGGCTTGCGTGTGGGCCGATGGTATTTTTACCGGTGGAGGGAATACATTTGTGTTGCTTAATGAGTTGTATCACAGGGGGTATATAGCGCCCGTTTATCGTGCGGTGAAAAGCGGAAAGCCGTACATGGGTTCAAGTGCGGGGTCGAATATTGCCGGGTTATCGATTTCTACTACCAACGATATGCCCATTGTTTATCCTCCGGCGTTTAAAGCGCTTCAATTGGTGCCTTTTAATATCAATCCGCATTACTTAGATCCCGTAAAGGGAAGTTCGCATATGGGTGAAACGCGCGAGCAGCGTATTTCAGAGTTCCATTTTTTCAATTCGCAGCCCGTGGTGGGAATACGAGAGGGAACAGCATTGAGGGTATACGGCAATAAAATTTCTATTTATGGCGATTTAAGCGTGAGGCTATTTGAAAAGGGTAAGGCGCCGCGCGAATTAAAACCCGATGCTGACTTGAGCTTTTTACTCGAGGGTGAAAAAGAACCTAAACTTCCCGTTAAAAGGTAATTGACTTCCCTTTTTTTAAACCGGCACAATTTTGAGGATTTGCCGTATGTAAAAGTATTGAATTTTAATGAACGATATGAAAACGGTTCCCAAAGAAGAATACGCGAATGATTACTCTGAAAAAAGTTTTTTGTCCAAGCTTTCCACTAATTTTAGAACCATTGGTCGCAAGGTGTTGCTGCCGGCATTGGAGCTTTACATCGCACTTAAGGGGAATAAAATCAATGGATCTGAAAAAGTTTTGATTATTGCGGCGCTGGGTTATTTCATTTCGCCTTTTGACGCCGTTCCCGATATTACCCCTTTTATAGGTTACTCTGATGATTTAGCCATACTTCTGGCTACGACGTATCGTATATTTAAAAATATGCCTGAAGACAAGCGCGATAAAATTCGCGATATGGCCATGAACAAAACGCGCAGTTTATTTGGGCAAGGCTAAAAGCTTCATCAGCCTTTGCCTTTAATGTGCGTCTTCTTTTGTGTGTGATTTAGCCGGTAACCGCAAGATTATTCATTTTCCAATGCCTCGGCAATTTCGGCGGTGAGTTCCAAGTTGTGAAAAACGCGGTTTACATCGTCGTCATCTTCAAATTTTTCAATCACATTTAGAATCTGCTTGGCTTTTTCGACATCTAACGTTTCGGTATTGTTGGGTATGCGCTGTACATCTGCTGATTTTACGGTGAGTCCCATCTCCTCCAGCGTACTATTCATGTTGCCAAAATCGTCAAATGAAGTGTACAGCGTGATAACATCCTCGCCTTCTTTATCCATTTCTTCCAATCCGCCGTCAATAAGTTCCATTTCCAACTCCTCCAAATCCCTATCGGCCACTTGTTCTTTTTCAATAACAAAAACCCCTTTTGTATCAAAAATAAATTCCAGTGAACCGTTGGTGCCCAGCGAACCGCCGTACTTATTGAAAATGGACCTAACATTGGAAACCGTGCGGTTATTATTGTCGGTAGTGGCCTCAATGAATGCCGCAATACCGTTGGGCAAGTACCCCTCAAAAGTAACCTCTGAATAATTTTCGCCGTCGCTTCCCGCCGCCTTTTTTACGGCGCGTTCAATGGTATCCTTAGGCATATTTTCACCCTTGGCATTTTGAATAGCCAATCGCAACCTTGGGTTTGAATCGGGATCGGGACCGGCCTCCTTTACCGCAACACTAATTTCTTTAATCAGTCGCGTAAAAATTTTAGCGCGCTTCTTGTCTTGTGCACCTTTCCTATGTTTTATGTTCGCCCATTTACTATGCCCTGCCATACCGCTTGTTTTTTATTGTTTTTGGTCAGAACCCTGATAGCTCTGCACCGTGTCAATGCTTATTTCCGGTTAAAAAATAGAACTACAAAATTAAAGAAAACACCAATAAAAAAGCCCCTAACGGCGAGGGGCTTTTTATCATTTAGAAATGAGTGGACTCTTAAAGTTCTTTTTTCCACTTGGCAATATTCTCTTGATTCATTTTTACGTAGGGGTCGTAATTCGCTTCTTGAGAAAGACGTAACGACTCTTCTGCTGTTTCAACCGCTTTATCAAACTTGCCGTTGGCCGCATAGGCCTCTGAGAGTGTTTTTATATTCCAAAAGCGCTTTTCGTTTTCAACAGATAGTTTTGCGTACTCAAGAGCCTTAGCGGCATCTAAATTATTGTCTAAATAAAACGAAGCCGCATTGTTGTAAAGTCTGAACGTAGAAGATGTCTTTTCAATTTCTTTGTCGATATTTGCTACCGCCGGCTCTAAGTAATCTACCTCAATAGGTACGGTAATTACCGTGCGTTCCCAAGCCATTTTCATGTGTGTTTTACCCGATTCAACGGCATCAAACCAAATTAAAAAGCTTTCAACGTGATCGGTTTTTCCGGGCTTAACAGAAATTTCGACTACATTCTTGGCCTCTTCATAATTTCCGGTACCCCAAAGTTCGGTTTCACTGTTTAAAATCACCTTCCACTCCTTTTTCCCGGGAATGGTGAACAGCGAGTAAGTTCCGGCCGGAATTTCATTTCCGGCTATATTCACCGGTGTGTTGAATGAAACCGCCGTGGCTTTGTTTGCGCCCGTTCTCCATATTTTATCAAACGGAATTAAATCACCAAATATTTTGCGGTCTTTCACACCCGGGCGGTGGTACACCACGCTGATTTCGGTTAAGCCCACATTTTGTTTGACTTCTGCTTTCGGACTGGGAAGCGGGAGATCTTGAGCCTGTAAAGCGGCTGAAGAGAATAATAACGCAAATGCAAATAATACTGTTCTAGTTACTTTCATCATACTATTGTTAAAGTGTTCGTATTTCTTTATTTTGAAAGCACAAATAAAAAACATTTTTTCGTTACACCTCGTAAAACCGGTGTTTTTTCAAAAACACAATTGATGTTTTTCCTGTTATAGAACCGATACAAGGCTAAAGCCTAAAAATAAACATTGCGTTTTAGTAAAAAAGAAAATATTATTTGCTTGAAGGTGGCAGATTGAATTACATTTGTAAACGAACACAAGTAAAATCCTGTAAAGTGAAGAAAAAGGTACTGGTTGTAGAGGACGATAAGGTGAATGCCTTCATTATCAAAAAACTCATTTCTGACAAGTTTGAACCTGAATTTGCCTATAACCCCGAGGAGGCGAAGGTTGCTTTCAAGCGCAACGATGATTTTTTTGCAGTTTTGATGGATATGGACTTAGGGGATGCTGAGGTTGACGGAGCTGATTTATTGAAAATAGCTAAAGCCGATAAGCAGTTTAGCCATGTGCCCGTGGTAGCCACCACGGCTTATGCTTTAGACGGTGACCGCGAAAAGTTTTTAAAAATGGGTTTTGACGAGTATTTGTCAAAACCTATTGATAAAGTAGAGTTAATTGATTTGCTCGAAAGCTTGGAAGCCTCAGCGGGTTGACATAAAAAAAGCGCCTTCATAGGGCGCTTTTTTAATTAATATGCTTTGCTGTATTTTATCTGCGGCGCTCTTTGATACGTGCCGATTTTCCGGTGCGTTCTCTCAAGTAATAAATTCGAGCTCTACGAACCGAACCTCTCTTCAATACCTTAACTTCATCAATGAAAGGTGAAGAAGCAGGGAAAATTCTTTCCACACCAATAGAGCCTGACATTTTTCTTACCGTAAATGTGGTGGTGGCTCCCGAACCTTTTCGCTGAATTACAACACCTCTAAAGTCCTGAATACGCTCTTTGTCGCCTTCCTTAATCTTATAAGAAACGTTGATAGTGTCACCCGCATTGAATTCGGGTAGTTCGTTCGTGTGGCTGATTTCGTTAGTTACTTCTTTGATTATCGGGTTCATAACGTTATATCTTTAGCTGTGTATATTCTGCTTATTTCGAGCCTGCAATATTACAAACTATTTTTGT
>PXEK01000283.1 GCA_003564735.1 Cryomorphaceae bacterium | reverse complement strand
CCTGATTGCCCGATTGGAATACACCTTCAAGGCATTTAAAGGCGCCGTGTCCTCAACCAGCTTTTATGAAATTGGAACCGGGCTTGAGGAGGAAAGGGACTTCGTTTACGTGGAGGTAGCTCCGGGTCAAGGCGTTTACCAATGGATTGATTACAATGACAACGGAATACAAGAGCAAGACGAATTTGAAATCGCCCGCTTTCCCGATCAGGCCAGGTTTATTCGTGTAGCCGTACGTACAAATGAGTTTGTACGTACCTACATGAACCAATTTAACCAAATGCTCAACCTCAACCCCGCCCGCACTTGGTCGGCAAAAAAAGGAGTTCGAGGGTTTTTATCAAAGTTCTCAAACCAAGCCACCTTTAGAGTTAACCGAAAAACATTACAAGAAGACGGGCTTCGCCGGCTCAACCCTTTTTATACAAGTGTTGAAAGCGATGTTTTGGTAACATTAAACAGCTCATTGCGAAATACCATGTTTTTCAATCGCAACAGCCGCACCTTTGCCATAGAATGGACCTATCAAGATTTAGCCAATCAAAACCTGCTCACCAACGGCATTGAATCGCGCACCGATAAATTCAACCGTACGGATGTGAGAATTAACATCAGTCCGCAATTCCAAATCAACTTAGTGGGCTCGACCGGGAATAAAGGAACCGCCAGTGAGTTTTTCAGCAACCGTAATTTCAATATCGAATACCTGCGGGGGAATCCAAAAATAACCTACCAACCCTCACCCGCTTTTGAATTGGCGGTGGGTTACGATTACACCCTAAATGAAAACACCATTGATGAAGGCGGCGGTGAAACCTCAACCAATCAAAAAATTACGGGTGAAGTGAGATGGAACAGTTTGGGGAAAGGCAGTTTAAACGTAAGAGCCAATTTAGTACAAATAGATTTTGAAGGAGAAGCCAACAGCGCATTAGCCTTTGAAATGCTGGAAGGGCTTATGCCGGGAACCAACGGCACGTGGGAAGTGGTTTTTCAGCGTTCCATAGGCGAAAACCTACAGCTCAACATCAATTATAACGGGAGGGTAAGCCAAGGAAGTAACGTAATTCATACGGGGGGTATGCAAGTGCGGGCCTATTTTTAACCTTAGAACAATAAATCTTTGATAGGTACGGCCTCTTTATGATCAACATCAAATTTTTTGGACACCACCAAACAGCAGCGGCCCCTCACCTGCCCTTTTAATTCTAAATTAAGCCTGCCGGTGAGCATTGTTCCCAGTAAACTGCCCGCGAAATCCTTTAGCGGTTTATTCAATTCGGTTTGGAGCCTTACGGTGACTACCTTAGTCCGGTTCGATTTCACCTTCACGTTCTCCATCAATCGGGTTTTGCCCATTTCAACACCGCTCAAATACAAATCAATATCGGCTGCGGTAAGCGTAAAAGATTGTCGGTTCGGGTTTTTTACTTTCACCTTCATTTCGTACTCGAGCATTTTATTTTCTACCGATAAAATTTTAAAATCGGTGATGTCCTCTACCTCAACATCTTCAAAAGAACACGATGAAAAAAGCAAGGCTAAAAAAAGCAAGCCCGTAAAATTTTTCAGTAGTGCACTCATTACTCGAATGCTATAATGGTTTGGTTTTTTTCAACCGCATCACCCACTTTGGCCTCAATACTTTTTACAACAACATCGGCGGGTGATTTTATCACATTTTCCATTTTCATAGCCTCAAGAACCAGCAAATTATCGCCCTTTTTGACCTCATCACCGGGCTTTACATGTAAATCTAAAATGAGGCCGGGCATAGGCGCCTTCAACTCACTCACTACCTGCGCGGCAAGATTACTCAGTCCCATTTTATCCAACAAAATATCCAGCTCATCTTTCACCTCAACCTCAAACTCATCACCGTTTACTTTAATGCCGGCCGTTTTTTGCTCTTTATCATAACTCACCACCTCCACGCGGTATGATTTTTCATTCCACAGCACATGAAAATGCGACTCGCCCCCAACCTCAACAATATCTAAATCAAACGCTTCACCGTTCAGCGTTCCACTTTTAGCCGCATCATCGTCAAAGGCTATTTCGTGCTTATTTTCGTTAACTATTGCTTCGTACATAGGTGCAAATTTACGCGAAATTTCTTATCGGTTTAATCCATTGCTTTGCAAATCCCTTTGGCCTTCATTTTGGTCAGAACCCCAACCGATCGCAGGGGCGTAATTCCGGTTCTGACCATCATCAAAAAACAACCGGCACAATTATTGGCTAGCTACAATTAAAATATAGAAACTATGAAAAAGCAAATCATTATTGGTGCGGCATTATTATTCAGCACCGGGCTTATGGCCCAAAACCGAAACTTTGAGAATCAGGATCCCGAAACACGAGCCGAACGCACCGTTCTAAGGTTGAACAATCAAATGGAGTTAACCGATGACGAAAAGGAGAAACTAAAAACCCTTCATGTTGATTTTTTTCAAAAGCAATCTGAATTGCGTGAAGAAAAAAACGAATCGATGCGAGAAATTTTAGGGGACGAACGCTACGGTCAATTGCGAGAAAATCAACAGGAACGCCGCCAAACCATGAGAGAAACACGTCAAGAAAAACGCGGCAAAATGCGTCAACGACGACAAAAACATCAAGATACCGACGAATAATCCTTTCAAAAGGAACCATTGAAAAATTGAGCCCGACACCAATTGTCGGGCTTTTTTTATGCCTTACCACTCTGCTTGACAATCACTAACTTTGTGCCCTTAAAATCAATTGTATTTTGAATATCTACTCAAAAAAAGCACTTTGGAAACGTGTACTTATTGTATTCGCTCTCTTTATTGTGGGCGGCTCCTTTTGGTACACCAATGAAATTGTGAATGAAATTGCCGAGGAAGAACGAAAACAGGTGCAAATGTGGGCGGGCGCCATTGAAAACAAAGCTAACTTGGTAAAGTACACCTCAGGGTTGTTTCGCGAACTGCAGGAAGAAGAGCGCAAAAAAGTAGAATTGTGGTCTGAGGCTACTAAACGCATCATTGCAAGTGCTGAGGGTGGTGAACCGGGTGGTGAATTTATGCTTGCCTTAGATGTGGTAGAATCCAACACCACCATTCCCATTATCATGGTGAATGAAAACGGAGATATCACCGGTACGCGTAACATTCCCAAGGTTATTGATTTTACCGGCGATACCGTTACGGCCGAAAAAGCGAAAAAATACCGCGCCTATAATGATAGCGTTTATCAAAACGTACTGAGTCAAATGAAAGAAGGCGGCAGGCGACTGGAAGTAAATTATTATGAAGATAAGTACATTTACTTGTACTATCAAGATTCCCGTCTTTTTGAAGAAATCAAACAAACCTTTCACGATCAAGAGAATCTATTTATTCGGGATGTTCTCAATAACTCGGCATCAACCCCGGTTTTATTTACTAACCAACAAAACGACTCTATAGTAGCTCATGCCAATATTGATAAAAACCGAATTGAAAATAAAGAGCTTTTGAGGGCTACCATAGGCAAAATGAAAGAACAAAACGAGCCTATTGTTGTGGAGCTTGGCGACAGCAAAACACATTACATTTATTACGAAGATAGCGCTTTGTTGCGTAAATTGAAGTTTTATCCCGTAGTTCAATTTGTGGCCATCGGGTTGTTCATCTTAATAGGATACTGGTTTTTTAGTACATCGAGACGATCAGAACAAAACCGAGTTTGGGTAGGGATGAGTAAAGAAACCGCGCATCAACTGGGCACTCCGCTATCTTCTCTGTTAGCGTGGATTGAGCTTTTAAAAGCCAAAGAGGTAGCACCGGAAACTATTCAAGAAATGGAGAATGATGTGCGTCGCTTGGAGGTCATTACGGAACGTTTCTCCAAAATTGGCTCGGCTCCCGACTTACATGAAGAAAACTTGTGCGCGTTCATCAAAGAGCAAATCAACTACCTCAAAACCCGCGTGAGCAAAAAGGTGCGCTTTGATGTGCTTTCCCCTCAAGGTGATGTGTTCGCAAAAATCAATAAGCCTCTGTTTGGTTGGGTGATTGAAAACTTGAGTAAAAACGCCGCCGATGCCATGAGCGGTAACGGACTACTCACCATCACCGTGAGCCAAAACGAGAAAAAAATTATTATCGATGTAACCGATACGGGAAAGGGTATTCCCCAAGGCAAAAGAAAAGAGGTTTTTCAACCCGGATACACTTCTAAAAAACGAGGTTGGGGCTTAGGTTTATCGCTCACCAAGCGTATCATTGAAATTTACCACAAGGGAAAAATTGTGGTACACAAATCTGAACTGAACAAAGGCACCACTTTTCGAATTACCCTCAATAAATAATGGCGGGCATTTATTTACATATTCCTTTTTGCAAACGAGCATGCACGTATTGCGACTTTCATTTTGTTACGCACTTGCACCAAAAAGAGAGGTTTTTACGGGCATTGGAAAAAGAGATTGAATTGCAGCGGGACTTCTTACCCCGGGGGGAAACGGTTAATACCATTTATTTTGGCGGAGGCACGCCTTCACTGCTATCTCAAGCAGAGTTATCCTCTATTCTCAATTTGCTTCACAAATATTTTAAAGTTGACGCTCGTGCCGAAATTACATTGGAGTGCAACCCCGATGATGTTACGGCTGAAAAAGCAGCCGGTTTTATAGCCTCAGGAGTTAATCGATTGAGCATAGGGATTCAGTCTTTTTTTGATGCTCATTTAACAAGACTCAATCGCTCACACAACTCAACACAAGCTTTTAGCGCTATTGAACATGCTAAAAAGGCGGGCTTTGAAAACATTACGGCTGATTTGATTTACGGTTTACCTGATTTAAGTCTCGAAAACTGGAAGCACAACCTCAAGACCTTTGCTAAAATGGAAATTCCGCATCTTTCGGCGTACAATTTAACTGTTGAACCGGGAACACCGCTCTCGCATGCCGTGGCTAAAAAGCGCGTGGATATTCCGGATGATGATTTTGTGTTGCGGCAATTCGAGTTTTTAATGGATTTTATGGCCTCCGAAGGTTTCGAGCATTATGAAATTTCCAATTTTGCCCGACCCGGTATGCGCAGCGTTCACAATCACAATTATTGGTTCGGAATTCCGTTTGCGGGTATGGGCCCGGGAGCACATTCTTTTGACGGTAAAAACAGATTTTCCAATCCCGCCAATAACAAAAAGTATTTTGAGACTATCGAAAACAATGCCCTTGCCCTGTGGAAAGATCATCGCGTTACCACAGATGAGATGAATGAGTTGATCATGGTTAGGCTGCGCACCTCAACGGGAATTTCACTCGATGAATTCGGCAAACGGTTCGGTGAGGAGGAACGAGCATACTTGGAAAACCGGTCTAAGGGCTTTTTGCAGACGGGACATATGGTTCTGACCAATAAAAATCACCTCATACTCAACCGAAAAGGAAAGTATATTGCCGATTACATAACCGCTGAACTATTTGCGGGATAACTTTGTACTTTTGTTCGGCGTAAAAACAAGGTGCGCTTAAAACCGTTACACTTAGGATACCATCAAATTAATTTACAGAAGCTCCACAATTCATGTCGAAAGCAAAAGTTTACATTCCCCTCATTATTTCCATAGCCGTAGTTTTGGGTTTTTTACTGGGTATAAATCTCAATAAAACGCCTCAACATTCTAACATTCCCATGTTACTTAAGGCGCCGGGAAAAAGTTCGGGTTTCAATATTTTAAATGAAATCATAGGGTACATTGATAATGAATACGTTGATGAGGTAGAAAAGGAAAAACTGATTGACAAAACGGTTCAATACCTGCTACAGGAGTTAGATCCTCATTCGTATTACATATCGGCTCAAGAACTTCAAGAAATGAATGAACCGCTGGAGGGAAACTTTGAAGGAATAGGCGTTCAATTTAACATTCAAAAAGATACCATTGTGATTGTAACTCCACTACAGGGTGGTCCGTCAGAAAAAGTAGGCATTAAAGCGGGCGATCGCATTATTGAAGTAGAGGAAGAAGTGGTTGCGGGTACCGGCATCACGAATCGTGAGGTGCTTAAAATGCTGAAAGGCGACAAGGGAACACAGGTAAGTGTGAAAATTAAAAGAAATAACAAGGTTCATGATTTTACCATTACGCGTGATAAAATTCCGATCCAAAGTGTTGATGTAGCGTATATGATAACCGATCAAACGGGGTATATCAAGATTTTGCGTTTTGCCAAAACCACGTACAGTGAATT